>JBAQYH010000710.1:0-3469 GCA_049299935.1 Methylobacter sp.
ATCCGGGTGTTTTTAAAATTGAAGCGACGGGGCTTGTTGACGGAACGAATACCGCGTTGGTGACAGACGTTTATTCGCTCGTTGACAGCGTCAGCATGGGCGGTGGCGGCAGTGGAATATCAGTTAACCTGACCGGATTGGACAGTGTTAATTTCGGCGATATTAAACAAATCTTTTAGGATTGGGGGTGTGACATGGGTTTTGCAACAGCATTAAGCGGCTTAAAAGCTGCATCAACAAATTTACAGGTAACCGGTAATAACATTGCCAACTCGCAGACCACCGGCTTTAAAGAGTCGCGAGCGGAATTTGCCGATGTGTACGCTTCCAGTATCGGTGGCGTCAGTAAGACTCAGCCGGGCTCCGGCGTGAAAGTTACCGAAGTGGCGCAGCAATTTAGCCAGGGCAATATCGAGTCCACCCAAAACAGCCTCGATCTTGCAATCAGCGGCAATGGTTTTTTTGTCTTGGCGGATACCGTCACTACCGGGGCTCCCTCGGTACCCAGTACATATACCCGCAATGGCGCATTCCAGTTGGACAGTGATGGCAATGTGGTTAATGACAAGGGCCAGTATTTATTGGCTTTTGCAGCTAACGGCACGACCGCAGCGGAGGGTTTTAGTGTCGGTGTTTTTACGCCGCTGTCGATTTCCACCGCCCAAGGCTTGCCTGTTACTACGGAAAACATCAACATGGAGTTGAATATCAACGGGGCCGCCGATATACCGACAACCACACCGTTTGATCCTACCGACCCTTCGTCCTATAACAATACGACATCGATTACGACCTATGATGTCCAGGGTAACGCGCATATTGCATCAACCTATTATGTAAAAACAGGGGCTAATGCATGGGATGCCTATTTGTTTCTCGATGATTTCGGCATTACGGCAGGGTCGCCCGCTACACCCGGACCTTATGTTGCGTCGGCAGTGTCGGCAACAGTTAATACGCCTGGAGCAGCAATACCGATGACGTTTACTGCGACAGGCGTGCTGGATACCGTTAATGGCGTTGCTGCGGCGAGCAAGGTGGATTTTGTAGATATTGATTTATCTCTTATCGATCCAACGCTAAGCGTTAATCCAATGACATTCGACATTGATTTTTTGGGTACCACCCAGTTTGCTACGCCTTTCAGTGTCAATGGATTGACTCAGGACGGCTTGCCTGCCGGTAATTTAACCGGTATCGACGTCGATGCTTCAGGGGTGGTGTTTGCAAGATACAGTAACGGCGGTTCCAAGGTTTTGGGGCAGGTGGCATTGGCGCGGTTTCAAAGCAATCAATCGCTGGCTAAATTAGGGGATACCTCCTGGGCTAAAACATCAACGTCCGGCGCGCCTATTTATGGGGCAGCCGGCGATAACAATTTTGGCGATATTCAGTCGTCAGCGTTGGAAGGCTCGAATGTGGATTTATCCGAGCAGTTGGTTAAATTGATTGTTGCGCAGCAGGCTTATCAGGCGAACTCTCAAACCATCACCACCGAAAAAACCTTGATACAAACTATTTTGAATGCGTAGATTGCTGTTTTGAGATTATTGGAACGATGTTTGCTGTTATTTTGTTTTAAGGTTCTGGTTTTAAGGTAAAGGGGAGCTGTCATGGATCGTAGTTTATACATTGCAATGAGCGGGGCCAAGCAAACGCTGTTGGCTCAAACGGCAAATGCCAATAATTTGGCGAATACCCAGACGACCGGTTTTAAATCAGATTTGGAGCAATTTAGCAGCAGGCCGGTGTACGGTGCCGGTTTCCCTACCCGGGTTTATGCAATGAACGAAAAGCCGGGGGTCGATTTTTCCCCCGGCGCCATGCAGACAACGGGCGGTGATTTGGATGTGGCTATTAACGGCGAGGGGTATCTCGCCGTTCAAGGGGTCGATGGTAAAGAAGCCTATACGCGTGCCGGCGATTTGCGGGTTACTCCGGAAGGTTTTTTGCAGACCGGAGCGGGATTGCAAGTGTTGGGACAGGATGGGCCGATTAGCATTCCGCCGGCAGAAAAGGTGACTATAGGCAGTGACGGTACCATCAGCATTATTCCTCTGGGTTCGGGCAATGCGACAACCCAGGTAGAGGTTGGCCGGATTAAACTGGTTAAGCTGGAATCGAATAACCTGGAAAAATCCAGCGATGGTTTGCTGCATGCTAAAGACGGCAATCCGGTGACCGCCAACGCTGAGGTTACGCTGGCGCAGGGCGTCTTGGAAGGCAGCAACGTGAACGCGATTTCCGCGATGGTGGACATGATTGAGCTGGCAAGGAATTTCGAACTGCAAACCAAGGTGATGAAGAGCGTCGATGAAAACTCGGCAGTGGGCAGCAAGCTGTTGCAAATGTGATAGAAAACGCGCATCAGGATTCATGTTCAGAAAAGCCGAGCCTAGCTCGGCTTTTTTTTTGGGAATCGATTTGGGATTTGATGGCTCACGTAGATGTGGCATGGATCATGCTTCGAGTTTAAGTAAGACAATAAATTGGCACTAAGGAGTTTATCATGACAGAACGCGCATTATGGGTAGCTAAATCCGGTCTGGATGCCCAGCAAACAAGAATGGCGGTTATTTCCAATAACTTGGCGAACGTCAATACCACAGGATTTAAAAGAGGCCGGGCCGTTTTTGAAGACCTTATGTATCAGAATATCCGTCAGGTCGGCGCGCAATCCACGCAAAATACCCAATTGCCGACCGGCTTGCAGTTAGGAACCGGGGTAAGAACGGTTGCCACCGAAAAGCTGCATACACAGGGCAATGTTCAGCCGACCGAGAATGCCTTGGATGTGGCAATAAATGGCCGGGGGTTCCTGCAAATTTTGATGCCGAACGGCGATACCAATTATACCCGTGACGGCTCCTTAAAATTAGACTCAACAGGCCAGTTGGTCACTTCAGGCGGATTAACGCTGAATCCGGCGATTACTGTGCCGGCCGATGCGGAAAGCGTTACTATCGGCACTGACGGAACGGTATCGGCTAAGTTGCCGGGCGTTGCCGATCCGAGCGTGTTGGGGCAAATCCAGACCGCTAACTTTATCAATCCTACCGGCCTGGAGGCGGTTGGCGAAAACCTCTATCGGGAATCCGCCGCCAGCGGTGCGCCGATCGTGGGAACGCCGGGACAAGGCGAATACGGGACCTTGAATCAAGGCTCATTGGAAACCTCTAACGTCAACGTCGTTGAAGAGCTGGTCAATATGATTGAAACGCAACGGGCTTATGAGATGAATTCCAAGGCGATTTCAACAACCGACCAGATGCTGTCTTTTGTGACGCAACAATTATAAGGTAGGGTGATCGTCATGATGATTCAAAAACCTGGACTTACAAGCAGCCGCCCAATTATCTGTATTGCAGCCGCCGCATTGTCGCTGTTAGAGGCTTGCACGCCGATACCGCCAAGGGACCCGGCATTCGCTCCGGTTGCCCCGGCCGATTTAAGGCCGCCGGTACAAAAC
>JBAQYH010000711.1:0-9856 GCA_049299935.1 Methylobacter sp.
AGGTAGAGCAACGCAGGAGCAGTTGCCGAGGCGAAGCAAAAGAAAGTAACTCGCCCTCGGGTGCGACGACCCGATTCAATCAACTGTCGCCCTAGCGACTCCTTAATGTTAAAACGGTCGAAATTCGGCTAGCTGCGTAACATCAGGTATCAATAATAGTCTATGCCTGCGCTTTCCGGTCAATAAAGCTCACACCCCTTGCTTGCAGGCAATGCAAAAAAACATCAAGGCATTTGCTGTAAGATCGACGGATGTTAAAGAACCCATCTTTATGCATCTAAAAACGCTTGAGACTGTGCCATCACGGTTCAAGGCTTAACCTTATTCAATATACAGTCACCAAATGACGAACTCGATTCGGCCATTTTAGCGCCGCTCCAACATAACACATGGCTTTTCTATGTTTTTACAAAGTTTTTTAGGTTAAAATAGCCGACTTTCGAAGCTGGACGAGTGAGCAGCGATGGTGACCCAGATAAATGCACCTCACTCGGCTTTGAGCTACCTGCATGTATCCGACGCATTTCATCCATTCCGATGGCTACCGCCACCGCGGTCTTAGGTTGTGTGACTGCGGTTATGGTATGTAGCCCACCGCCCCGGTACGAGCCTTCAATAAGAGTCCAGAATTTTGAGCCCTTACTGAGAGAGGTCACCAAAAAAGTTTTTTATGCCCAACTTTAGAGTAAAAACATGACAGATTTAGCGCATTACAGAAACATCGGCATCTTCGCTCACGTCGATGCCGGTAAAACAACGACTACCGAGCGGATTTTAAAACTTACCGGTAAAATCCACAAAATCGGTGAAGTACACGATGGCGCGGCAACCACAGACTTCATGGAACAAGAGCAGGAGCGCGGTATCACCATTCAGTCTGCTGCGACCACTTGTTTCTGGAAAGACCACCGTTTCAATATCATCGACACCCCAGGACACGTTGACTTTACTATTGAAGTGTATCGCTCACTGAAAGTTCTCGACGGCGGTATCGGCGTTTTCTGCGGTTCAGGCGGCGTAGAGCCACAATCGGAAACCAACTGGCGTTATGCTAACGATTCTGAAGTATCCCGTGTTATCTATATCAACAAACTGGATCGTATCGGCGCTGACTTCTACCGCGTGGTTAAGCAAGTTGAAGAAGTGCTCGGCGCTGTGCCGTTGGTGATGACCCTGCCTATCGGCACTGAAGACCAGTTCTCCGGCGTCGTCGACCTGCTGACCCGCAAAGCCTGGATATGGGATGATTCCGGCGACCCAATGAACTACGAAATCAAAGACATCCCTGCCGACATGGTGGCGGATGCTGAAAAATGGCGCGAAAAAATGATCGACCAGGTTGCCGATCAGTATGACGATGTCATGGAAAAATATCTTGAAGGTGAAGAACCCGATATTGACACCATCAAACGTTGTATCCGCAAAGGTACGATTAACCTGGATTTCTTCCCGACTTACTGCGGCTCGTCTTTCAAAAATAAAGGCGTACAGCTGGTATTGGACGCTGTTATCGATTACCTGCCTTCTCCTACAGAAGTTAAACCACAGCCTGAAGTTGATTTGGAAGGCAACCCAACAGGCAGCTTTGCTGTCGTTGATGCCGACAAGCCGCTACGCGCGTTGGCATTTAAGATTATGGACGACCGTTTCGGCGCGCTGACTTTCTTGCGCATCTATTCCGGAAAGCTGGAGAAAGGCACCTCCGTGCTGAATACCTTCACCGGAAAAACCGAACGTATCGGCCGTATCGTGGAAATGCATGCCGATGCCCGTAATGAACTTGATTCTGCGCAAGCGGGGGATATTGTTGCGGTACTGGGCATGAAGAACGTACAAACCGGTCATACGCTGTGCGATCCGAAATTCCCTGCAACATTGGAACCGATGGTCTTCCCTGATCCCGTTATCTCTCTGGCGATTTCACCGAAAGACAAAGCGGCTTCCGAAAAAATGGGTATCGCGCTGGGCAAAATGATTCAGGAAGATCCGTCTTTCCACGTTGAAACCGATGAAGACAGTGGCGAAACCATTCTTAAAGGCATGGGTGAGTTGCATCTTGACATTAAAGTCGACATCCTGAGACGTACTCACGGCGTTGATGTTATCGTTGGTAAACCTCAAGTGGCTTACCGCGAAACCATTACCAAAGCGGTTGAAGACGAATATACCCATAAGAAGCAATCAGGCGGTTCAGGTCAATACGGCAAGATCAACTACAAAATTGAGCCAGGCGAGCCAGGCAGCGGTTTTGTGTTTGAATCAGCGGTTACCGGCGGTAACGTGCCGCGCGAATACTGGCCGGCGGTTGAAAAAGGCTTTAAGAGCATGTTGGACAAAGGCGTTTTGGCCGGATTCCCTTGCTTGGACTTTAAAGTTATCTTAACCGACGGTGCTTTCCACGCGGTTGACTCCTCTGCGATTGCATTTGAAATTGCTGCGAAAGCGGCGTTCCGTCAATCGATCCCCAAAGCGGGTCCGCAATTGATTGAGCCGATCATGAAAGTTGACACCTTCACGCCATCCGATCATGTCGGCGATGTTATCGGTGACCTTAACCGTCGCCGCGGCATGATCAAATCTCAGGATGCGGGTGTTACAGGTGTTCGCATCAAGTCTGACGTGCCGCTGAGCGAAATGTTCGGCTACATCGGTGACTTACGCACCATGACCTCTGGTCGCGGTCAGTTCTCGATGGAGTTCTCGCACTACTTACCGTGCCCGAAAAACGTGGCCGATGAAGTCATCAAAGAAGTGAACGAACGCAACAAACAAAAATAAGCTGTAAAGGTACGCCGGGCAGTTCACCTGCCCGGCTACGCCCGACCCCTCGCAATATTCTACTTTACCGCCCTCAATAAATTCCCGCAAAACAGCTCCTTGCCTGTTTTTGCCGGCATCCAAAGTTGTTTTATTTCCAGCTGTTTTGCAGAAAAATACGGCTCGGCAGACTTTGCCAAATCCGCCAACTCCACTTTCGGCGAGTAGGTATCAAGAATTAAAAAAGCCCCCGGATTCATTAGCCCGTAAGCGGTTTCTATCAAGCCGGACAGGTGATTTTCCAATTTCCATTTTTCGCCTTTGACACCCAGTCCCCAAGCGGGCGGATCCATGATGATGCCGTCGTACTTATTGCCCCGCTTCAATTCACGCTGGGCAAATTTTAACGCGTCCTCAAGCACCCATTTGATGTCGGAAAGAGCGCTGCGCTCCTTGTTTTCATTAGCCCAAGTGATCATCTGCTTAACCGAATCCACATGCACCACTTCCGCCCCGCTGTCACGGGCAACCAGCGATGCTGCACCGGTGTAGGCAAATAGATTTAAAACTTTTTGACCGGCACTGACCCGTTCTTTAATAAAACGCCAGTTTGCCTGTTGCTCTGGAAACAGGCCCACATGCTTGAATTTGGTCAGCTTCAAGCCGAAGTTTAAGTTGCCATAGGAAATAAGCCATTGCTCGGGAGCATGCGCCTTGATGTTCAGCCAGCGACCTTGGGTTGAAGATTGCTCTTCAAACTCCCAATGCGCCATATCTTGCCATTGGCTGACGGGCCATCCCGGTTTGAAATTGGCTTGAATTTCCGGACGGATGGTAATGACCTTTCCCCATCGCTCCAGTTTCTTGCCGTCGCCCGCATCAAGCAGCTCGTAATCGGGCCAGGGCAAGCCGTATTCGCGTAGCGTTATTTCGGTTTGTGATCTTGTCCCTGCCATACGACCTTTTGTCATTTTACCATCCACATTTGATTTGATTGATCCTGTGCTGTGGCGGTAACCGATAGTCACGTACGCATCGCATACCGTTTTCCAGACACATTAAGCACAATAAAGGTACGCGATGCGCCCCACTTCGATGCGACTAATTGTATAGTGTTTGCCTATCGAAATTCGTTTTTTGAATCCTCGCCCCACCCCTCCTGCAACAGAGAAAATAAAAGTGCGAATTTTGAAGGGCGTCGAGTATATACCAAATTCATCCAACCGATTTTGACTTCTGCGTACGCCCGGCCCTGCCTGACTCAGAAAAATTTCTTTTTGCTATTATTCGCGTAGAATTAGCGCATTTTACTTATCGCTAATTCACTCCCATGCGCTTGCTCCTATTTTTATCTGCATTACTCACCTCTTTGATCGCTCACGCCGAACAACTTACGGTTACACCCTACCGGCCCACAATATCCAATCCGGCGGAATTGTCGGCTTTGCGGCATCTGGAAGTTGAGTTCGGTGCGCAATCGAATCAAACCGGCATGGTAGAGGAACGTAACAGCCTCCCTTTTACATTGAAATTCCCGTTTGCCGAACAATGGGGGTTATTGGTCGGCGGCGAGGCATGGATTAAATCGCGCAATGCCGATGAAACCATTTACGGCTTCGGCAATACATCCGTGCTGCTTAAACATTATTATCCGATTAGCGAAACCCTGGCTGTCGGTTTTGAGGCGGGAACAATCTTGCCGTCGGCGCGTTACTCCCTGGGACAGGGACGCACCGACTATTTGGGCAATTTGATTGTCAGTCAGGATATTTCCGACTTGCGGATTGATGTAAACGCAGGCGTAACCCGGCGGGGATTTAAGGAAGAGGATCTGGATCGATTCAGGTACAACTGGGCGATAGCTGCATCGCATCCGATTACCGAACGCTGGGGCATTGCCGGAGAATTTTCAGGCACTTTCGCCAAGCAACAAAAACCGACCAGCCAATTTTTGGCTTCCCTGAATTATTTAATGACGCCGCAGCTCATGCTGGATTTTGGCGGGGCAATTGGATTGACTACTATATCTGATGATTACAACATTTTCGCCGGTTTTTCCTATTTGATTGCACCTTAGAAAAACCATCGCCTAATTACGCCTTTTTCTCACCACGAATGATTTTCATGAGCGCAGGAGCAGCGCGTAGTAGCGTGCCGAGACACGAAGTTCTTGTGTCCTTCGTGTCTTCGTAGTGAATAAAAGAATCACCGGAACATTAACTACATTCTGTTCATCGACTCATATATAAAATTTAACAGCATCACCTGGCTGGTAAGATCAAGCTCATGAAAAGAAATTCCATGCGTGTATCGTGGCGGCGCATCCTGTTTCTTACTGGGCAATGCTTGAACACTACGAATAGTCGCTCTGGTCTCTATATGCGCACTCTGATTGGTTGGTTTTATGGGAAACTCGAAAGAAATTATGATTTCTTCATTTAGCTCCCCCTGCGCACTATCGGCAATTATCGCGGCGCCAGTGACGCTGATATCGCTAATTACACCCGCCCCTAAGCCGTTGACCTGCACCGGCAAATTCACCTTGACCCTGACGGCGCCGCGCAACGCAATGGCTTTAATATCGGTGGGAAAGCTGAGATGCATATAATAATGCGGGGCCCTGAAGATATTTTTTATCCTGCAAGTCAACGTAAAAACATCAACCCCTGACAATATCCGCAGGGTAACCCGCTCATCCACCTGCATTTGAACGGAAAGCCCATTCTCAAAAGGCATCTTTATTATCAAGTACTCGCCATCTACATAGCCGATGAGTTCAGTGTAATAAATCGATTGCTTGGAACCATGCTGCAATGCCATTTGCAGACGCGCGCCGACTTGCAGGTTAATTTCTTTAAACGTGGCCATCCTATTCTCGAACTCTAATATGCGCTATTTCCGCACCGTCGTTAATACAAACCCAATTGCAACTGGGCCACTTCCGACATCATTTCCCGCGACCAGGGAGGGTCAAGCACCACTTCGACATTGACACTTGCGACGCCGGGCAAGGCGCGGATACATTTTTCCACGTCGCTCTGGATAACCGGCCCCATCCCGCAGCCCGGCGCGGTCAGGGTCATCATGATATGGACATCATTCAGGCCTTCCGCGGCCGGGGTGACTTTACACTGATAAACCAAGCCGAGATCGACAATGTTGACAGGGATTTCGGGATCGTAAACCGTTTTCATCACTTCCCAGCAGTTTTTTTCAACCGCCGCCGCATCGGTCGACGATACCAGCGTATGCAGCTGATGAGGTTCCTTGCCCAAGGCATCGGCATCCACTCCGGCAATCCGCACCATGTGCCCGTGTTCGGTGACGACGGTATAGTTGTCACCCAGCGCCTGATGAATAGTGACCATCTGGCCTTTGCCCAAGGTTCCGGTATTGCCGTCAGGAATGGTGACAATGTTGACATCCCGGGTTAAAACAACGTCTTCTCTTTCAGACATAATATTGAGTTATAGATAGAAGGTTCGGGCATCGATAGCCTGGCCGGTTACGCCTATACTTTCAGAGCCGAATAAATACAGATAAATGGGGGCCAATGATTTCATTGCAGGAAATTTGCTTTTATCTTCGGCCGGGTAAGCCCGCTTTCTTAATGGAGAATCTACCGGCCCCGGTATCAAGGTATTGACCCGGATTTTGCCGGAAGCTTCATGTTCCTCGGCCAGGATATGGGCGAGGCCTTCCAGGGCTATTTTGGAAACCCCGTAAGCGCCCGAGTATGCGGGAGCATTCCTGGCGGAAGAATCGGATGTGAATACGATAGAAGCATGCTCGCTCTTTTGCAGTACCGGCAGCAAAACCCTGCACAGTAAAAAAGGCGCATTCAGGTTGACGTTTAAAGTATGCCCCCAATCCTTGGTTTTGTACGTGGCGATGGGCGAAAAGGCGCTGAACTCTACCGCTGAATGCAAAATGCCTTGCAACGAGCCGTATTCTTGATCGATCTTATCGGCCAATTCCTGGTATTCGTTTTCATTGGCGCCGGCCAGATCAAACGGGTAAATAATCGGTTCGGGCGCCTTGACCGATAAAATCGCATCGTAAACCGCTTCCAGTTTGGCGATATTTTTATCCAGTAAAATGATGTGCGCACCGTATTTGGCCAGTGCCAAGGCAGCGGTACTGCCAAGACCTCCACCGGCACCGGTAATTAAGATAACTTGATTTGTTAGCGGCATGATAACGGCTCCATGGGAGGAATGGGAGAGGTTGAATCGCGGCCTGAACAGCGATCGAGAGCACCAACAGTAGGCGCTTTAGGCGACGCAGGAGCAGTTGCCGACGACTGCACGGATGCAGGAGGTAGAGCAACGCAGGGAGCAGTTGCCGAGTCTATCCAGATTGAGATTTGACCGGGGGACTCTATTAACGCATCGGCGCCCCAGGTTTCCGGGTTATCTCCGGGTTTAATATAGCCGTACAGCGCGGCCAGCGTTTTCATTTGCACACTTTTCCCAGCCGTGATGTCATGCAAGGCATCGCCGATATAGACGCATTCCTGCGGATTGACACCCGCCTGCTTACAGGCCAGCAGCATCGGTTCAGGGTGGGGCTTGGGGTTGGCCGTGGTATCGCCGCTGACGATGCAGGCGGCGCGCCCGGTCAGCTTTAACGCGTCCATCAGCGGCTTGGTGAAGCGTTCGCGCTTGTTGGTGACTACGCCCCATTTCAGCCCTTGCGCTTCGATCGCAGCCAGCGTATCGACCATGCCGGAGAAAAAAACCGTGTGCTCGGCAATATTGTTCTGGTACCGGGTGAGCATGGTTTCCAGAATATCCGCCTTTAACAGATCGTCAAGCGCAGGCTGGCTGGCATTGATCATCGCCGCAGCCCCATACGAAATAAACGGCTTGATGATTTCATCCGCAACGGCATCAAAGCCGTGGACGTTTAACGCCCGGTTCAGGCAAGAAATCAGATCCGGCGCAGTATCGACCAGCGTGCCGTCAAGATCGAATAATACGCAGGATAATTTGAAATCAGCAGTCATGTGTTATGCGGGCCGCTTAAAAGCAGCTATGTAATTGACGTCTATATCCTTGCCTAAACTGAACTGTTTGCTAAACGGGTTGTACTCAATCCCGACCATGCCCTGCAATTCAAGACCTGCCGCGCGCGCCGACTGGCACAGCTCCGACGGTTTGATAAAGGTTTTAAAGTCATGAGTGCCTTTAGGCAGCATTTGCAGCACGTATTCCGCCGCAAAGATAGCCAACAAATACGCCTTGGGTTTGCGGTTGAGCGTCGAGAAAAACACCATGCCGCCGGGCTTGACCATTGTGGCGCAAGCGGAGATGATCGAACCGGGATCAGGCACATGTTCGAGCATTTCCATGCAGGTCACATGATCGAAGCTCTCCGGCTGTTGCTCGGCCAAATCTTCGGCGCTGATTTTTTGATAGTGCGCGCTAACGCCGGATTCAAGCCCGTGCAGATCGGCGATGTCGATCAGGTCTTCACTCAGGTCGATGCCCAACGCATCCGCGCCCTGCTTAGCCAAGCCTTCGGTTAAAATACCGCCGCCGCAGCCGACATCAACGATGCGCTTATCTGCAATATCCGCATAACGCCGGATAAACTGGATACGGAGCGGGTTAATATCGTGCAAAGTTTTGAACTCGCCTTGGGTATCCCACCAACGTTCCGCCATCGAACCGAACTTATGGATTTCGTGCGGATTTACATTGTCTGTTGCTGTCATCGTGCTAACCGTGATGTGAGGTTGATATAGTCTACTATATTACTAGGTTATTCGTCATGCGTTGTTCCGCCGCAAGCTGTTTATACTACTTGATCAAGGCATTATCCCTCATAACGACGCATCATTCATCCCTTGATTTTCGGTGTCACTCCCGCCTCCTGCCGGACAAAAAAAAGGCCGATGCAAGCGCACCGGCCTTTTTTTACTCAGCTGCTCAGCTTACAGGGTATTAACCGCGTTCAATTCATGGAAAGCTTGCTCCAAACGAGTCACCATGCCGACTTCACCGGCACGTTGCCAGACGCGTGGATCGTAGTATTTTTTGTTTGGCTTGTCGTCGCCGTCAGGGTTGCCGATTTGGCCTTGCAAATAACCTTCGTTTTGTTTGTAGTAGTTCATGATGCCTTCCCAAGTCGCCCACTGGGTGTCGGTATCGATGTTCATTTTGATCACGCCGTAGCTGATCGATTCCTTGATTTCTTCAGCGCTGGAACCTGAACCGCCGTGGAATACGAAGTTCAGCGTGTTTGCAGGAACGCCGAATTTTTCAGAAACGTGTTTTTGTGAGTTAGCCAAAATGCTTGGCGTCAATTTAACGTTACCCGGTTTGTAAACGCCGTGAACGTTGCCGAATGACGCAGCAATCGTGAAACGCGGGCTGATTTTGCTTAACTCTTCATAAGCGTAAGCGACATCTTCAGGCTGGGTGTACAACATGGAATGGTCCATATCGCTGTTGTCGACGCCGTCTTCTTCGCCGCCGGTGCAACCTAATTCGATTTCCAGCGTCATGCCCATTTTGGACATACGCGCCAGATATTGGCCGCAGATTTCGATGTTTTCTTTCAGGCTTTCTTCAGACAAATCCAGCATGTGCGAGCTGAATAATGGCTTGCCGGTTTCCGCGAAATGTTTTTCGCCGGCATCCAACAATCCGTCAATCCAAGGCAGCAGTTTTTTAGCCGCGTGGTCGGTATGTAAAATAACCGGTACGCCGTAAGCTTCAGCCACATTGTGCACGTGTTTAGCACCGGAAATAGCACCCAAAATAGCAGGGGTTTGGCCTTCCGCTTTCAGGCCTTTGCCGGCAACAAACGCTGCACCGCCGTTAGAAAACTGAACCACGATAGCCGATTTTACTTTCGCGGCCGCTTCCAACGCTGCATTAATCGAATCAGTGTTAATGACGTTAACCGCGGGCAATGCGAAGTGGTTTTCTTTGCAAATCGCAAAGATTTTTTGTACGTCATCGCCAGTGACAACACCGGGTTTTACTACATCTGAAATTTTCTGTGACATTAAGAGTTCCTGTTTCAATCTGTTTCGTTGAGGATGGTCAGAAAGCCATTGCGGTTGCGGAAAATATCCGCCGCCCAATGC
>JBAQYH010000712.1:0-2080 GCA_049299935.1 Methylobacter sp.
GATCATGATTTTATCGACATCGATTATTGCGGAACGGGCAGGCAACCGTTGATTATCCTGATACACGGCTTAACAGGCAGCTCGCAATCGGGTTATATCAAAGGCTTGCAAAACGTTTTGTTCAAACAGGGATTTCGCAGCGCTGCAATTAATTTCCGCGGTTGCAGCGGTCAATCCAATAACAGGGCGCGCAGTTATCATTCAGGCGAAACAGAGGACATTGATTTTCTCTATCAAACCATAAGATTACGCGAACCCGAGACGCCTTTGGGCGCTGTGGGTTTTTCATTAGGCGGCAATGTGCTGTTAAAGTGGTTGGGCGAACAAGGCGGCCGGTTGAATTTGTTTGCCGCGGTCGCAGTTTCTGTGCCGTTGCTGTTAGGCGTTTGCGCGACAAAACTGGATAACGGATTTTCAAAGCTCTATCGCGTCAATTTACTGAAAGAGTTAAAAGCCTACATGCGCATCAAACTGCAATACCTGGAAGGCACGGGTCAATCCCGGGAGGCTATGAAGATCAGGGCATTGGGCGATTTATCGGCAATCCGATCGTTCTGGCAATATGACGATCGGGTCGTAGCCAAGTTGCATGGTTTTAACGATGTGCACGACTATTACCGGCGCTCCAGCTCCAGGCAATATCTCAAATCAATCTCGGTGCCTACGCTATTGATTCAGGCGATTGACGATCCGTTCATGACAACGGACGTTCTCCCCGGCCTGAATGAACTATCGCCGTCTGTACAATTGGAGTTTACCCAACACGGCGGTCATGTCGGCTTTATCTCGGGCGCAGTCCCTTTTAAGCCCCAGTATTGGCTGGAACAACGGATACCGGAATTTTTGAGGGGATCACTACTGCTGCGGGCGTGATGGTTAAATAATGCGCAATGCCTGCTAAGGAAGGTGCATGAAATAAATTGAACAACTTGCCGTATATTTGCAGCGGGAGTGCAAGCTTTGCTTGCGCCGGCAGGCGAAGCCTGCACTCCGGCTATTGGCCCTTGCCCATATTTCGTGCATCATCCTAATTCGGCTGTAGCCTTAGAAACACAGGCATCTACACAAGCGGTCGATTCTTTTAACCTGAGAACCGCAGGCTGTCCACGAAAAGCACGAAAGACACGAAAGAAATCAGTATGCTGTATTGTTCCGTCCTTTATCTTCGTATTCCTGCTCCCTGGATTTCGGCAATCCAGCCTCGAATGACGGGGATGCAATTTCCCTACGGCACAGACAAAAAATGGCCGCAGATTTCGCTACGGCCATTCGGGGGATATATTTGGCAGGATCGTTTATGCCGTGTATTGACTTATACACGGGATAAGAAGCGGAATTAACGCAGCATATCCAACGTCTTTTCAACGGCTTTTTCTTTAGCTTTGCTCTTGATTTCCTTAGTGGACTTGGGGGCAACCTTAACCTTTTCTTTCAGGTCTTTAGCTATTTCTTTGCCGGTTTTTAGCGTTTCAACGGCTTTTTTGGTTTCTTCGGGCGTTGCTTGATCGATCTTTTGCTTAACCGATTCCTTCACCGTTTCTTTCACTTGATCTTTAAGTGCATCGGGGGCGTTTTCTACGCTTTCTTTTAAAGCTTTGGCGTTTTCCAGCGTTTGGTTTACAGCCTCGGCCTTTTTAGCTGCGTCCGGCGCTACGGCTGTAGCGGTATCTTTAGCCGCTTGTTTAGCCACCTCTTTAACCAAGCTTTGCTCGGCAAACACCGAGCTGGAGACCAATAAAAATGAACTGAATAAAATCGCTTTGTTTTGCATATGGGCATCCTTCAATGGGGAGTGGTTTGAGCCGACAGAATACTACAGCGAATCTTAACCGGTCATTAATAACTGATGTTACGCAGTTAGCCGAATGAATAATGTATAAAGAGTCGCTCACGCGACGGTTATTTGAATCGGGGTCTCGCCCCCGAGGGCGAGTTACTTTCTTTTGCTCCGCCAAAAGAAAGTAACCAAAGAAAAGGCGGCCCGGTTGCCGCTTTTATCCTGCGCTCCTCGCTTTTGCCGAGGGTCAGCAGAAGGGGCTCCTGCCCCTCTGCTGACGTGCGGCATCCCTGCCGCACCCCT
>JBAQYH010000713.1:0-8996 GCA_049299935.1 Methylobacter sp.
CCAAGCCGCTTGGTGTGAGAGATCTTTGGGCGCGCGCTATAGCTGAGATTGACACGTGAAAAACCGCCTGTTGCCGGAAGGTGCCGATAGGTCACCGCGGGCTGCGGATGCTGAAGAATGAAGTTGACGACGCACTTGCTCAATACCCGGTACTGTGGTGCTTCTTTAGCCAGATGAATGCCGCTGAACCATTTGTACAGCATGTTAAATACCGCATAAGCTCCGCGATAGGCAAAACTCTGCGCCGGTTTCTGCTGGTTATTGGCGAAAACCACGTCCACCCCGCTGACTGCTTTGTCGAGCATTTCGGGTAGAAAGCTGATGTCGTCATTAAGCGGGTCGATGACGGCGACAAAATCGCCTAATGCATTCTCTAACCCAACCCATGACGCAGTGTCGGCGTCGACTTCTTTAGTCAGCGCATACACCTGCAAGTTCGGCAGTCCGTCAGCACCGGTGAGCGCTTTTAAGCGCAGTAATGAGTCGTCATCCGAGGCATTGTCGACAATGACCAGCTCATAATCCGAAACCAGCTCATCCAACATACGGCTGATTTCGATAAGCAGCGCTTGGATTTGATCGGCTTGGTTACGCGTGGTAATAACCAAGGATAGAAATATGGGTAACTGAGTAATCATTGCTTTATTCCGAAAGATTGACGCGCTGATGTAGAGATGCATGCTGAATCGACAGCGTCTGACAAGCGCTTGGAGTTTCCAGATCAATGCGCAAGCCCTTAACCTGCTTGATACCAAGCCAACCGGGATAGGCATCAAGAGGAACAATCACGGTGCCATTATCAGCGGTAAAAACTAGAGACTGCGATGGATCGGAACCTTGCATATCGTCTCCCCACCAGAAAATCCGCAATTGCGGGTTAGGCAGCCCCACACAGGAAACGTCGAACTTCAACAATCCGGCAGATTCTCCGGCAATTTTTTGTTGGGTAAGATCCAGCCACAAATAGGGGTCGGAACCGCTAACGCGAAAAGATGCGCCCTCCTGAGTGAGCTCATGCAATCCGGCATGCGAAACATCCAAATCAACGATATGCTTCATGACGGCACTCAAAGAGCCGACAGACTGCCCCCATGCTACGGGTACTTTACGTAGATCCGCAACGGCGAACACGTGATCCATCAATTGAGCCGAGAGCTTTTTCCTTCTAGGCGCATCAACAACCACCTGAATTTCACGCTGGTTATCCGATACATTCGGCACAAAACGCGCTCCGTCAAACCAGACGGCATTGCCCTCAGGCCAAACGCGCGTGATTTTCCGGGGCTTATTGTCCGGCAATACAATTATATCGCCAACGGCCAAATAGCGCACGGAAATGGGATCACGGATAACAATGGCATTGTCGGAACGGTGAACACCGCCCTCCCAGTTTTGGTCGGTTAACGAGTGTAACGAAAAACTAATGCCCGACCGCCGCAAATCGGCATTCTTGGCAATGCCATATACAAAACCGTCGTGAAGCTCTGCATCGTAATGTTTGAGTACGAACCGGTAAAGTAAATGGGTACGCAGGGCCATTCCCCCGCCATCATGATGAATGCTGTCCGCTTCGAGCAACGCGATTCGAGGCTGTGCCTTGTTTAGCTGCTCGACGGCCCTTTGCTGCTGCTTGATGGGCGCAAGGTTATAAGGTGCTGTAGTGGATATGGGAGGCGGACGGTCAAAGTACATGTACTGCGCATTTCGGCCGGTCAAATCCAGGTAGGTCTCTCTTGGAGCCAGGTAACTCGATAAAAAACGGTTGATGCGTTCGAGCCGGTCAACGTGCGGCGGCTCAACCAAGCCGGTCCCCATGTTCTTCAAACCATGTTCAGCACCCGCCCACAAGTTGCCGATTTGATTTTTCTCATGTGCAGCTCGTAAACCCACCTTATTCACGCTGGCTATGCCTATTCCTGCGCACACAAAAGTTATGGCGACAGCAAGAACTGCTCGTCCGCGCGATGCCAGTAAAGGAGCTAATAGTATTGGCAACAAACTGGCCCAGGCAAAGTTGGCAAATGTTCCCGGTCTGGACATACTGGCCAAGTCGATCCGCCCCATCGTATAAGACGTTATCAAAGAACCGAATAACAACACAGGTAGCGCAACACCGATCAAATAAGGCCAGCGTTCACGTTGCCTGAACATGGCAACAATGAGCACTGCCGCTATGAGCGGCACCCAAACCCATGACATACGCAGCAGTTCAAGCCACGAGACAAATCCTTGCGCTGTCCCAATCCAACTCCATGCCCAGGGTACGCCATAAGCAATCTGATTGACGGCGCCATTTTCAAGCACATACCGAACCGCACCAAACAACGCCTCTAGTACCGGCGTGAAAAACCATAGCGCCCCAGTAAACAGTGCCAGCAGAAGTAGCTCCCGCTTCCAGTCTGCCTGTCTGGCGCGATAAAGATACAACGCAACCAAAGGCAATGAAGAGACGGCGGCAAGAAGCCCTTGAGGAGGTACCAGCAATACCAGCACTATGGCGGAAATCAACCAAACCCAGAGCCATCTTTGCGGACTCCACTCACTCGCTTTTAGCCACAGACAATAGAATGGAACAAGAATAAGGAAAATCAGCTTTCTGGACATAATGCCGAAAAGCAATACTGAGACGTAAGCCAACCCCAAACTGCCGGTATAAATGCGCATTGCCATAAATGCGGCAAACATCGTCAGCGTAGCGGCGAGCCGATCGGCTTCTGCAATAGTCGCCGCAGTACCGTCATAAAAAATCAGCGAAATAAATCCGCCTATATCGTCACCAAAGAAGCCATGAGGTGGAAAATAATCGATATATGGGATTTGCCCAAACTCCCACAAGCTCCACCATCCCAGCAAGCTCTCGCCAAAGTGATAATCATCGCCCGGCACATGCGGTATTACCGTAGCCCCATTCCTGAGTAAGACGATGGTTGCAAACATAGCGACAGGCGAGAATAACTGCATCAAATCGGCTTCCTGGTTCGACACAAATTTCTTGTATCTCACTACCACATCGATAACAGTTGCCAGAACCGCACCTAAACCTAACAGCCAAAGCCAAACCGTCGCCTGGATAGCCGGCTCACCTGTCTCCACACGATACAAATCCGGCAATATCAACAAATAGAGCGGCGCAATGCCAAGCTGGCCTATCAAAAGCAGCTTCGGGATATGCCGCGAAATGGCGTTCGATGCACTACGGCACAAATAAAACAGATACAGTGCCGCGGCAATAACAAGAAACACACTTACTCTAGAGGGCGCCCCAAATCGGAATGTCTCGCCAAATAGCGGAAGGCGATCCTGAATCGCGGCAATCCCAAAAGGAAGCAGCCCAATCAACATAACCGACAACACGCCAATCCCTATCTGCTGCGGCGTTGCATCACCACGCGATAGATGCAAGCGCACCGCAACTGCGCTAATGGCCGCGCCGGCGGCGCCCACCAGGATAGTGAACGAAGAATCGCTGGGATAGATGCTCAAAAAACCACCCAAACCGATAGCCACAGGCACCAGCCACCAAGTCAGCATCGTAATGAATGCTTGCCCATACTCATGCGATTTAATGCTTGAAACGTGTTGAAACAAACGATAGCTTACCCAACCGCCTACCAAAAATCCGAGTACAAACGCTGGATAGCTTGCCAGGTCCTGAAACTTGGTAGCCGCATCCCAGGTAATTGCTCCAACTATAAATTCAGGATAAGCCGGTGCGCGTTGCAATAGCTGTTGCGAGAGCAGCACCGCGCCAAAAGCGACAACAACTGCGGCGAGTATCGAAAAAACTAAGGCTCCGGCCAATATGCCCTGTTGTTTCGTTTGAGCCACTGTAGTTTCATGCATTTTCAAGCTTCCTCTGTTGCAGAGCGGTAAAGCGGTCTAATTCCGCAGGAGCGCCAGCCTTCCTGCTTAACGATACATAAAATTCACAACCTGCCGTGTCGAACTCTGCCTTAATATCCAAATTGATCAAGCCAAGCTTCAACAAATCCGAGACCAAAAGGCGAAACGACGCCGGCGTGAACCGCCAGCAATGCGCATCCATATACTCTGTCGTAGAAACCGATTGGGCCCAGTGCGCTTGTGCCGCTGCAAAGCTATGCGCAACCTCGTCCGCCCCTCCTAGTCCATCGGCAGCCCACGCAATGTTGCCGTTTCGCTTTGAGGCATCGGCGATATGGTCAAATATCTGTCCCGGACTTGGCCTAACCCGCTTTTCTGCGTAAGCATCAAGCACATTCCCTGTCGAACTGCTTGAAGAGAAATAATCAAAACAATAGCGCTTATCGGGTATGACTAAAGACAAAATGCCTTCCGGTTTAAGTAACGCTTCGCATTGCTG
Organism: Methylobacter sp.; assembly: GCA_049299935.1. GTDB lineage: Bacteria > Pseudomonadota > Gammaproteobacteria > Methylococcales > Methylomonadaceae > Methylobacter_A. The sequence goes on from JBAQYH010000713.1 coordinate 4,343, forward strand.
CAAATACGAAATCATATCGGGTACGTGCTCGATCACATGGCTGGCAATGATCCAGTCATAGCAGCCGGTCTTACCGATCAAATCAGGGAAACTTTCGCCATGCCAGACAAAATCAACTTCCTCGATATTGTCTAAATTGACGCCATGTCCCTGATATTTGTTTCGCAATTCGGCTGCGCTGACATGATCAAGGATATGTACGTTATACCCTTGTTTTTTCGGCGCAATCGGATTGTGGCTAGGGCCTATTTCCAAGCCCAGGCCTGCTTTGTCCAGGAGATGAAATACCTTTTCCTCACGCGCGGATCTACCGAACGATCCATCTAGCTTACGCCCCTCCTTTTTACCATACTTTTCGTAATGCTCACGCCCATTGCGAAATTTCCCTTCTTTGACCGCAGCCGCAACATCCGGATTTGATTCCAGATATTCGGCCTCATTGAACATTAAGTCGCTCATAAAAAACTCTCGTCAAATCCGGTTGATACGTGGAGGCCACGCATAAGAAAAATCTTCGTGATCCAATGTCAAATTGGGGCTGTAGGCGGGGTCGTTCTTGAGCGAACTCCCCCAACGCTTTTGCATGTATAGCACTTCATCTCTAAAGCGCAATTTCTTTTCCGGGGTGTCTTCATAGCCGCGCGTCGCAGATTCGTGATGATAAAGCTCGGCATAAGGCGTCCAGATATTACGGTAACCGGCTTCACGGACACGTAAACAAAAATCCACATCATTGAAGGCCACCTTGAGATTGGTTTCATCCAGGCCTTTAACTTCTTCGTAAATACTTTTCTTTATAACTAAACATGCCGCCGTAACGACGGATATTGTTTGGATAAGTTGTGCCCGCGCAAAATATCCGAACTGGCCTCGTGGCAGATGTTTATGGGAATGCCCCGCCACGCCCCCGGTCCCGGTAATACAGCCGCCATGCTGCAAGGTATCGTTGGGATACCAAAGTCTGGCGCCAACCGCACCAACGCCGGGCTGGATTGCCAAGCCCATCATTTCGTCCAACCACTCTGGCGAAATAACCTCAATGTCGTTATTGACCAGTCCGATATATTCCCCCTGCGCTTGCTGAACAGCCGCATTGTTCAAGGCCGAGTAATTGAACGGACGCTCATCGCGGAGAACCCGAATTTTTTTATTGCCAGCAAGGCTCGCAAAATACTCCAACGTCTCGGGATCGTCTGAGTTGTTATCAACGATGAGAACTTCAAAATTCTTATAGGTCGTTTTGTCAAACAGGCTTTCGATACACTGTTTAATCAGGCTGAGTCCATTACGCGTCGGAATAATCAGGCTGACCAAGGGAGCGGATTCTGGAATAGCGTATCGCGCTCGGTACATGCCAAAATCCAGCAACTCGGCCTGCGCGGCAATTTGAGTCCGCGCAAAATGATCGTTCAAGGCGCGCTCGCCGGCCGACAGCGCGTAGTTCTTTTCGCTTCCTGCTTGCGCGGTGCTGCCCGGATGGCTGCGCCAGTGATAAAGCACTCTGGGGACATGCACGATTTGCGCCGGCGAAAGCTGTTCGCCGCAACGCAAAGCCAAGTCATAATCCTGCGCACCTTCGCAACCTTCCCTAAAGCCGCCCAGCTTTTTGACCAATTCCGTGCGGTATGCACCCAAGTGGCAAATCATGTTATGGGATAGAAACAGATCGGGGTTCCAATCCGACTTGAAATAAGGGTCGTAGCGCAATCCCGATTGATCGATCTTATCTTCGTCGGAGTAAATCAGCCCGGCATCAGGATGGGTAACAATCGCGTCGGCAATCCAGAATAAAGCATGTTCAGGCAACAGATCATCATTATCAAGCAATGCAACATAGTCGCCGCTGACCAACTCCAATGCCGAGTTGGAGGCGGCAGATATGTGTCCGTTATTCTTCCTAAACGCTACTTTGATACGCGAATCATTATCCATGTAGCGCTGAAGCAACTTATGTACGCCCGCATCGGTCGATGCATCGTCGGCAATGCACAACTCCCAGTGAGGGTAGAGCTGGCCTTGAACTGAACGAATGGCGTCTTCGAGCATATCCAGGGGAGGGTTGTACACGGGCATCACTACCGAAATGAACGGTGGGTTGTGCAACTGGTTTATCCGGGCTTTAATCTTCTCCCGATCTTGATCTGTTAGTGTGTCGTAACTGCGCACCCACTCGCTGTAATCGTTGCGGTCAGGTTGTGCATTGTCAATTGTGGGCGTGGGAGCGCTGGGTGCAGCAGAGAAAAGTATCCGACGCTTGATACCGCCGATACCTTCATTTTTATATGCTCGCCACACACTCTTGATTAGCCCCCGGACGCCGCCGCAGCTTGACAGCGCAAAAGGCAACGCTTTGAAAACCAGCTTGATTCGCAATAACTGGAAGCCGACGAATCTAATGGGACGCGTCAATCGCCAGCTGGTCGATCTACGCATCTCGGTTTCTGCCTGAATATGCTTGCTAAGCTGCTCCTCGCGCGCGTTTAAAGCACGCTCAAGATTGCCGATGTGGACTTCCTTATCATGGATGCCTTGAACCAATTCAGCGACTTGCCCGTCGCGCTCGACCGTAGCTTGGATCCACATATCAGCCTGGCTCATTTGTTGTTGAAACCAGGCGTCATCTATCCCGTATTGGTTAATCATTAAGTCCCGGTGAAGAGGGCTGTTCAATAGCCTCTTCATTTTTAGCAGCCCGACAATTTGATAGGGCGCTTCCAGATACTGGCTCTCGGTAAAAAGAAGTCTTATTTTTTCAATATCCAGATGCTGTTCGCTCGGAATATCTTTGGCCGCCAGCAAAGCAGAAAAACCTTCGATAAGCTGATCGCGCGTGATGTCCTCAAAAAAACTTTCCGCAATCAGGAAATGTTCGCTCGCCATTCTTACCGAATTTGCTCTTGCCTGGTTGCTTGTATTCTCACATGAAGGAAATCTGAGACTGGCCAGTTCCCGGTCAGAAATAAAAATTTCGTAACGCTTAACCAAGCGAATCCACATATCAAAATCGGCTAATTGCTTAAGACGGTTGTCAAACAACCCCAGCTCTTGATAGCACGATTTGCGAATCAGCATAGTGGAAGAGCAAATACAATTGCCGAGATCAAAAAACCGTCTTAACCACTGGCCTTGAGAACAATTTTCCCGATCAAAACCGGTTCCAACCTTGAGGGATTCCTCATCAGTATCCAGCCCGTCTTCGCCGACAAATATTGCCCGGCCGAAACATGCACCGATACCGGGCCTTTCTCGCATAACCTGAACTTGATAAGCCAGTTTGTCTTGACCGATCCAATAATCGTCCGGTGTCATTAATGCAATAAATTCGCCAGAAGCATGCTCAATTAAATCGTTCGCAACAACGTAGGCACCACGATTATCCGCATTAGGAAAGCAGCGGATTCTTTCATCTTTAATTGACGCAACAACCTTTCTCGTTTGATCATCAGATTCATCAACTGCAATCAAAAACTCAAAATCTACCCCTTGTTGCGCCAGTACGCTCTGCATTGCCTGCTTAACAAAATCGGCATGATTGCAAGTGGTCATAATGACCGAAACTATTGGCAATTTCATACTGCCCCCCTGTGAAGAACTCTGCCGGCAAACTGTTTGAGTTTGGGCAAAATCAAAGCGCTAGCTGTCCCCAAGGCCGGAGTCAGGTAATCGACAATATTGACCATGAAAGTCACTTTTACAAAAAGCCCATCAAGAACTTGGCGGATATAAATTTCATGATTGTAAACCACCAAAAAAATACTGACCTGACTTGGGACTTGAGCTTCGCTTGTCATTTTTTAACCTTAGATGGATGTTTAAGTATTGTGTTGCGATATTTGTCGTTGAAAAGGCAGAGATGTCTTTGGATCGGCATAATTCAGTCTCGCCACTAATAACTTTTTGTCTTTCACACTGCAAATGTCTTTAAAGGAAATTTTCCGTCTTTACCTTATCGACAGATTTAATAGTCGCCGAACGAGCCGGTAGAACATGTCCATGAAAACATGTTCACATCCCGTGAATCTGTATCGAATCCCGAACTCAATTCGAAGAGGGCATTCACTACTCCCATTGACGTAGACAGTCTCGCCGTTTTAAGCGCCAACAAGTCTCCGCAAAAATTTACTGTAAGGTAAACTTGTCTGCGTAATTGTTCCCAATTATACCAGCAGCCCACCTCTTTTTAACGCAAAACGAAACATCTTTGAGCGCGACAACTTCGCGGAAGCATTATTTATGGATTTTAAATGCCAACCGGCTTAGTCTAATGACCTGCACCCAAAGGGACGTGGGCTGGGCCGCATGCGGGTTTATTCCCATCTGGGAAGCGGCGGTCATGCAAAGTGCTCCGCTTCGGCCAAGGGTTTGGCTTTTTGGTCTTTTGCAGACAAGGCGGGTTCGCCTTGGATCGGCCAGTGGATGCCGATCGCCGGGTCATTCCAGGCAATGCTGCGCTCGAATTCCGGCGCCCAGTAGTCGGTGGTTTTGTACAGGAATTCTGCGCTATCCGAAATCACGACAAATCCATGTGCGAAGCCTTCGGGTATCCACAACATGCGTTTGTTTTCGGCGGTCAGTTCCAGTCCAATATGCTGCCCGAAGGTGGGTGAGCTGCGGCGAATGTCCACGGCCACGTCGAAGACGGCGCCTTGCACGA
>JBAQYH010000714.1:0-3977 GCA_049299935.1 Methylobacter sp.
ATGAAATAATTTGAACAACTCGCGTTGTAGATTTACAGCGGGAGTGCAAGCTTTGCTTGCGCTGGCAGGCGAAGCCTGCACTCCGGCTTTTGGCAACTTACTCAAGTTATTTCGTGCACGTTCCTAACTGCGTTTTCCGGGATCAATCACTCGCGCGGAAGCAGCCCGAATCAGAACGGCGTACCTTTCAAGGTAATCATATTCACCCCATATTTATGCCCCAGCAAACGCCGTAAGCACACTGCCGGCCGTCAACCTGGCGGCTTGACTCCCAGAACCGGCGCATTGGATTTAAACATCACCCATACCGGCATGCCCGGCACAAGCGCCAGGCTTTCTGCGCTCTGCTCCGTGACCATAGCAATCAGGGTTTCGCCGCCGGGCAACAAAACAATCACCTCTGCATTCACCTCGTCCTGTTGGACACGGATCACACTGCCGGACAAGCGATTGCGCGCGGAAAAATGATTGCCCCCGGAAGCGCTCGTCAGCGTAATGTCGGCGCTGTTAATCAACAAGACCGCATCGGCTCCGAGCTGCAACCCAAGATCGCCAAGCGATGCCTGCGCAATTCGGGTAATAACCTGCTCGCCCCCTTTCAGTGTCACAATAATCTCGGCATTCACCGCACCGGTCTGGATCGCGGTAATGCTGCCAAAAAGCTGGTTGCGGGCGCTGGTTTTAACCACCAGACGCTGCAACAGCAAGACCGTATCGGGGTTGCCTGCGAGACTGCGGTTGAGCTGATCAAGAAACTGCTGATGCTGTTGTTCCAGGCGGCTAAACAGCGCCAGCAAAGAGCGTCCAGCCTCGGTCAAACAAGTACCGCCGCCTTTGCTGCCGCCGGTGGCGGTGGCGACCAATGTTTTCGGCGAGCCGTTATTGGCCCTTTCGATGATTTGCCAAGCGCCTTTGTAACTCAAACCCATCTGCTTGGCGGCCTGATTGATGGAACCGCTTTGATCTATCGCCCTCAGCAAACCGATCATGCGGTTATCCAGGCCGGCTAAGCGCAGTTCGCCATCGACCCAAGATGTTGGAATATTGTTGTAGTTTGAGTTGTCTGTCATAAATGATTGTATTGTGGCGCACAAATTGAGTTAACCATTATTTCCCAATCAGGAACAACCTGATTTCCAATCAAATGCCGTGAAGACAGTGTTGAATAACCCTAATGTTGCCAAGCCTACAAAATGTTTGAAACACAACATTGCTTACTCTTTGGCTAAGTAACAACAAATTAATATAATTCAATAGCATAAAATAAATGCCGCACCATTGGCATAACGTTTGCTAAAGAAATACCATTAACTCGTTATGTACTTTTATATATAACGAGTTAAACTAGAGCTGTTTTTTATTTTTTGAATAAGTTCTATATACATCGACGAAGCAACGTCGCTACGAATCCATAATTACAATTATAGGTTATTGATGATGCGAAATAAATCTCATGCCGGCTTTACTGTTAATCATGCTCTCGGTTTAGTTGTCGCCGGCAGTTTTTGCATGGGCGCCAGCAACGCAATTCAGGCCGCCGAAAACAAAACTTACACCAAACCACCGCTTGCCCCCTTTGCCAGCCAGATGTCCGATCCTTTGCTCGGTTCGGACAAATACGAAAAACCGGTCTGGAACCTGCATGACACGCTGAAACTACCGAAATGGCTGTCGCTGTCGGTAGAACAGCGCACCCGCTACGAAACCCTGGACGGCAGCTTCAAAGCGGGCGGCAAAGGCGGCGACCAGCAAATTCCGCTGCAACTCGATGTATTTCTGGAGGCTCGCTACAATCATTTTCGCGCCGGCGTCGAGTTTTTGGATGCCCGGCAGTTCGGCGCCGATAGCGGATCCGGAATCAATAACACCCATGTAGACGAGGCTGACTTTATCCAGGGTTATCTGGCCTGGGCCGATCAGAACGTAGCCTACAGCGGCCTGGGCGCGGAAGTCATAGTCGGTCGTCAGTCGCTTAATTTCGGCAGTCGCCGGTTGATTGCCAGAAACGCGATGCGCAACACCATCAATAGTTTCGATGGCGTGCGGCTGCGTTTGCTCGATTATAACAACTGGCAATTCAATGCTTTTGTGACCAAACCGGTCGGCCGCTATCCGAATAACTCGCAGCAACTGCTCGACGGCTTCCACAGTTTCGATGAACCCGAATACCAAACCTGGTTTTCCGGCGGAATTCTGGAAAAATACAACATCGCCAGGGGCATTAACGCCGAATTGTATTTGTACCATTTGGACGAAGGCGACCGCAAACGCAGCCAGACTGCCAACCGGCGTTATTTCACGCCCGGCATGCGCTTTTACATGAAACCGGCCAAGGGCGCTTTCGACTTTCAAACCGAAACTATCGGCCAATTCGGCACGGTGCGATCATCGACCGCCGCCAGCAATAGTACCGATTTAGACCATTCCGCCTGGTATCAACATCTGGACATCGGTTACACCTTTGCTATTCCCTGGTCGCCGCGTCTGGCGCTGGAATACGATTACGCCAGCGGCGATCACGATCCCAACGATAAAAAAGATCAGCGTTTCGATACCCTGTACGGCGCGCGGCGCTTCGAGTTCGGTGCGACCGGCATATACGGCGCTTTTGCCCGCAGCAATATCAATACGCCGGGTTTGAGGATTACCGCCGCGCCGCGAAGCGATGTGCAACTTGGCCTCAGTCACCGGCTCTACTGGCTTGCGGAAGACAAGGATAGTTGGACCTCGGCCAATCTGCGCGATGCCACGGGTAGAACCGATAACTTTATCGGCCAGCAACTCGAACTGATGGCGCGTTGGGATGTCAACAGCAGCCTGAATTTCGAAACCGGCTGGGCACATCTGTTCAAAGACACGTTCGCCAAGGAAACCGCCAATGCACCGAGTGACAAGGATGACGTCAATTACTTCTATGTACAAAGCATGTTGCGCTTTTGACGGCATGTTGACTGACGTTCAGAACAATGCCGGTAAGACCTTCCAGGTTTTACGACAGCTATGGATGGCGGAAGTGCTGGAGCCGCCGGGAGCGGCTCCAGTAAAAACCTGGAAGGTCTATCGTAGCTAATCGGATGACGTTCAGGTAACCCGTCGGACAGAATTTATAAACTTGAAATACCATCTCATCATTTAAGTTATTGGAGAATTTTATGTTAGATAATCGCTTTTTCCGTTCCCTGTTCGCAGCATGGCTGCTTTTAATCGCTCCTGCAACCAGGGCCGAAACGGTGCTGGTTGCGGTCGCGTCCAACTTCACCAAGCCGATGACCGAAATTGCCGGGGCTTTTGAAAAATCCACCGGTCACAGCGCCAGCTTGTCGTTCGGCTCCTCCGGCAAGTTCGTTTCGCAATTTGAAAACGGCGGACCGTTTGAAGTGTTTTTATCCGCCGACAATAAAGGCCCGATCAAGCTTGAGCAAGAGGGATTGGCTGTGGCCGGCAGCCGCTTCACTTACTCGCTGGGCAAATTGGTGCTGTGGTCGGCCACGCCGGGTTTAATCGATGATCAGGGGCAAATCCTCAGTAAAGGCGGTTTCAAGCATATAGCGCTGGCCGATCCGAAACTGGCGCCCTACGGTGCGGCAGCGGTTGAAGTATTGAAAAAACAGGGCGTGTTCGACAAACTGCAACCGTTGTTCGTACAAGGGGAGAACATCGCGCAAACCCACCAGTTCATCAGTACCGGCAATGCCGAACTGGGTTTTTTAGCGCTTTCGCAAGTGATAGACAACGGCAAGATAGCCGCAGGCTCAGGTTGGATCATTCCAACGGATCGTTATCAGCCGATCCGTCAGGATGCGATACTGATGAAAACCGGCGCCGAAAATCCGGCCGCACCGGCATTGATGCAATTTTTGAAATCGCCGGAAGCGCTTGCGATTATCAAAAAATACGGTTACGACTTGGCTGAGTAGAATCATGTTAAGCCTCGTCGATATTGCCGGCAACCAGTCTCCGGTAGGGCGTGCCGTGCG
>JBAQYH010000715.1:0-2330 GCA_049299935.1 Methylobacter sp.
CACCAACTGCTGGTGCCGTTTGCGATGGCGATGTAATCAATCAATCCCGCCACAACCAGCAAGAAGACGAACAAAGCCTTTTTGCGGTAAAACCCGGCAAAGAAAAAAACTGCAAGCGTTGCATCGGGCAGATGCAATACGTCGCCAAAGTGGTGAAAGCGCGTCAGCACCATCAGCGCGATCAGGGGGATAGGTAAATACTCGGCTTGCAGCCATTGTTTTATGTTCATGGTGTTTCTCCAAAAGTTAGTTGTTGTAGTGGATTGAAAGAAAGAAATTCCGGTCTGCGGTATTGTAGGTATTAATGGTTTGATACTGTTTATCCAGCAGGTTGTTCAGCTTTGCGCTCAGCATCCAGTTTTTATTTAAATGATAGGCTGTACGTAAATCAACGGTCACATAACCGGCAACTTTGGTTTTGTTCAGCGCATCATCAAAACGGTCGGATTGAGCCAGCACATTAGCGCCCAGATCAAATTGCCCGAATGAGTGCGATAAATCATAAGATAAGTTTTTTTCAGCCCGGCGCGGCAGTCGCGCATTAGTCTCCCGGTTTTTAGGGCTCAACAGGTTCATGCTCAACTTGCTGTTCCAGCCCATCAACTGAGTTCCGATTTCAGCTTCAATGCCGTCAATTTGCGCCTTGCCGACGTTTTCCGCGCTGGATAGAAAAGTTGCAGGATTCATTACCGTCACGATTAAATTGTCGATATTGGTATGGTAGCCGCGAAGTTCCCATTGCAGCCAATCATGGTCACCGGCCAGTCCCGCTTCGAAAGAAGTCGATTGTTCGGCTTTAAGTGAAGGATTACCGAATCCAGGAAAATAAAGCTGGTTAAATGTCGGCGCTTTAAACGCATTGCCAAAGCCGGCAAACGGGCTGATACCGTAGTCCCCGTTATAACGCCAGCCGAAATTGCCGGTCACCTGATCGCCGAAGGCCTCGTTTTTATCCCCGCGTACCGATGCGTTGATAAAGTGGTCATCCAGTATGCGGCTGTGCAATTCGGTGAAGATGCCCGCATCATAACGGGAAGTTTCATTATAGATGGTTGAGCTGTCGACTTGATCCAGTCGATAATCTGAGCCGATAACCAACTGGTGATCCTCAGACAACGCAACCTCATTCAGCCAGCTGGCGTTCCAGCGGGTGCTGCTAAACCGGCTGGAAAATGTTCCGTCAGGCGCAAAGTTGTCACCATCGTCGCGGCTTTGCCCCAAGCGCAGTATTGAACGCCAGTTATCGACAAGGTTGATACTGGCTGTAGTGCCGACGACCTGTTCTACAAATTCCGTTTTATTTTGGAAGTTACCGTCATATTCGGTTTTCCCCTCAGCCCGCATAAAAAACGCTTCAATTTCGGCTTTGTTGTCAAAACGGTGACCTAACCGGGCGTTCAGCGCCGTGTTCAGGTAACCGTCCTTGTCCGGCTGATTAACGCCGAAGCGTCCGGGGATAGGCTGCCGGGAATTAAAGCCCTGCGAACCGAACTGCGATGAACCCAAGGTATACCAGCTGTTTTTCCATTGACCGCTGACAGTACCGGAAGCACGGTAAGTATCATAAGAGCCGCCGCCTGCATCAACAGTGACGCGGGGCTTATCCTCCCGACCGCCTTTGCGGGTAAAAATCTGGATAACCCCGCCTATCGCTTCCGAACCGTAAAGGCTCGATTGAGGCCCCCGAATAACTTCCACCCGCTCGACCTGATCGATCGGAATGAATTGAAAGGGGGTAGTACCGGAAGTAACAGAGCCGATTTTGATGCCGTCAATCAGCACCAGTACATGATCGGAATTGGTTCCGCGCATATAAATATTGGTATCCTTACCGTAGCCGCCGCTTTGCGACATGTCGATGCCGGTCGTGCCGCTTAACAGTTCCGGCAGGGTTTTAGCCTGTAAGCGTTCAATGTCTTTTCGGGTATAGATAGTGGCTGCAGCCGCCAGCTGGTTTTTAGCCGTTTCTGTTCGGGTTGCGGTAACAACCAGATCGGGAAGATTTTGCACAGTTTTCTGGGCATATAACGGGGTATTCAAACTCGTGAGTAATAACGAGCCGTAGATGATTTTTTGCATGTATGTCCTCTTGCGCCGCCCGCGCAGGGTGATTGTTTTACACAACAGAGGACTAAAGAAAACGAGAGATGACGCGGAGCTGTATTGTCATTTTCGCTGACAGCCCTCCGCTGTACCGAATTACACTCTCGGGCCGGTCTCCGGGCTTATAAGTGGCGTTAACCTGAATCATCACCTTCCCATGCGTGAACACAGTGGCATCTCGATGAAGCTTTTACTTATATACCGTTGCGGGGGCAGCGTCGGATTTG
>JBAQYH010000716.1:0-2203 GCA_049299935.1 Methylobacter sp.
TTGTCCCAGCGCATTGCGAATGATATGCCCGGTAACCGCCCAATGCCAAATCATTAACGCTATCGTGATAATAAAGGCAAAGAAAGCGCCTGTTCCAATCGTCATTGAAGCCATGCCCGGCAAGGCAATAAAGCTAATTACCGCATCAGCGCCCAGTAAAGCGCTGGTTGTTTGATAAAACCGTTCCCATTTGCGCGCCAGATATAACATAAGCCAACTGAATCCGACAACCAGCACGACGGAAACAATAGCCTGTAACAGCGAATTGAGCCAATCCGCATGGATGCTTACCATTAAATAACTGACGATAACATCAACAACTGCCAGTATCCGTAACAACCATACCGAAGGCGCTAAATCCTGCGGCCCTTTTTTAAACAGGCAAATATCAAATAATAGTTTTATGATTTCAAACATGACTTTTCCTGTTTACTGAGCTGGCGGTAAGGTTCTCATTAATAACGGCTAAATCCTATTATAGAAATTTTAAAAAAATTATCACCACGAAGGACACGAAGTATTATTTCTTCGTGTCCTTCGTGCCTTCGTGGTGAATAAAAAACTTCAAGGCCTGTGGCTTACATCATTATTTAGCCGCCTCAAGCTTCTCCTCGGCCTCCATCCAGGCCGCTTCCGCCTCATCCAGCGCCTTATCGATTTTTACTTTCCGCTCCATCAGCTTTTTTAACTGCTCTTTTTCCGATTCCGCATAAATAGCAGGGTCGGCCAATTGATGCTCCAGCTGCCGTTGTTCATTATGATATTTTTCAACGGCTGATTCAGCTTTTTTCAGCGCATCGAATAACGGTTTATGTCTTTGTCTGCGCTCGGCATCCAGCTTTCTCTGGTCTTTGCGCGATACGGTCTGCTCAGCTTCAACAACGGCTTTTTCTTCGCCTTTTTTCTGCTCCGCCAACCAAAGACGGTAATCGTCAAGATCGCCATCGAAGGGCTGCACCTTGCCGCCTGACACCAATAATAACTGATCGGTCACCGAGCGCAATAAATGCCGGTCATGCGAGACGACCACTATCGCGCCCTCATAATCCTGCAAGGCGACGCTCAAGGCATGTCGCATTTCCAGGTCCAGGTGGTTGGTCGGTTCATCCAGCAGCAACAGGTTCGGATTTTGATAGACCAGCAGCGCCAATACCAGACGCGCTTTTTCGCCGCCGGAAAAAGGTTTGACGGCTTCCAGAACCTTGTCGCCGCAAAAATCGAAACCGCCCAGAAAATTGCGTAAATCCTTCTCGGTCGCCTGCTTGTCCAGTTGCTGCAAATGCCACAAAGGGCTTTCATCAACACGCAACTGCTCCAGTTGGTGCTGGGCGAAATAGCCGATTTTTAACGCTTCCGCTTCATTCCTGTTGCCGGCCAACGGCTGCATATCGCCGGCCAGCACTTTAATCAGGCTGGACTTGCCCGCGCCATTCGGCCCGAGCAGCCCGATACGGTCGCCCGGCGATATCGACAGCCCCGCCTGCTTGATCACGCAGGTTTGCCCATAGCCTATATCAACCTTATCCAGCGTTAATAGCGGATTAGGCATTTTTCCCGGCTTGGCGAAGCTGAAATCGAACGGCGAATCGACATGCGCCTGCGCAATCAGCTCCATGCGCTCCAATGCCTTGATCCGGCTTTGCGCCTGTCTGGCCTTAGTGGCCTGCGCCTTGAAGCGGTCGACAAAGCTCTGCATATGGGCGATTTCGCGTTGCTGCTTCAGATAGGATGCTTGCTGTTGCGCCAGCTTTTCCGCACGCATGCGTTCAAAGGCCGAATAATTGCCGGTATAAATTTCGGCCTTATTCTGTTCGATATGCACGATGTGATCGGTGATGGTATCCAGAAAATCCCGGTCATGGGAAATCAGCAACAAGGTGCCGGGATACTTGCATAACCAATCCTGCAACCAGATCACCGCATCCAAATCCAGGTGGTTGGTGGGCTCGTCAAGTAATAACACGTCCGAGCGGCACATCAAAGCCTGGGCCAGATTAAGCCGCATCCGCCAGCCGCCGGAAAACGAGTTGACGGCATTGTTTTCCTGGTCGGAGCTAAAGCCCAAACCGTTCATTAACCGCGAGGCTCTGGCCTGTGCACTATAACCGCCGATGGTGTCCAAAGCCGCATGCAATTCCGCCTGTTTCAAGCCGTCATCAGCCTGTTCGGCAGCGAGCAATTGGGCTTGCAAGCGTCTTAGTTC
>JBAQYH010000717.1:0-7050 GCA_049299935.1 Methylobacter sp.
TCAACCGAAAACCGGCCCCCATCTTGTCCAAATCGCCACCGAGCAGTATGCGTTTCTGTTTACACTTGATTACTCGCCGGGCAATGAACTTCTCAGCGAGATTATCCGGTCGGATAAAATTGTAAAGGTAGGGTTTGGGCTCAAGTCAGACCGCGGCCCACTCTACAACAAATTGGGCGCTACGCTTCATCCGATCATAGAACTATCCGCTGCTGTACGCCGTTTAGGCTACAAACAGCAAGTTGGCGTGCAAGTAGCGGTAGCGGTTGTGCTTGGTCAGTACCTGCAAAAAGCTAAGAAATTAACAACCTCCAATTGGGCCGCCAAAACACTGTCCGACTGTCAACTGCTCTACGCAGCAAATGATGCTTATGCCAGTCTTTGCGTATACCATGAGCTGCTTAGGATTGCGCCTCAGGTGTTGACCTTGGTTCAACGCCGTAAGGTGGATTCGCCGTTAGGCAATCCACCACATGACGATAGGCTGTAATCGGCGTTGTGCGTGTAGGCTATTTCGCCTATTTGGAAGACCCTTGCGAATCGGTGCTAGTTCCACATGCACCGATGCTTCTGACATTATTTACTTGCTTGCCGATGCACTTGTATTCCGGGTTAATTTTCGTAGTCTGTTTTTTACAGGTTATGGTACTGCTGACCACTGTATAAGGGTCTCCGGCCTCAGTTACGCCCGTCTTGCCGGAAGATTCCAAGTGTATTTGAGCCCTGGCATCGGCTTCTGTGTGCGCAGTTCCAGTAGTTGTTACGATGTGCCTACAACTATTCCTTTTCTGAGAATCATTAAAGTCAGCTTGTCTCTTTGCTTCGAGTTTTTGTCTTTCCTTGCCTTCAGCTTCTTCTTTTTCTTTTTGAGCTTTTTCAGCAGCAAGTTGGGTCTTTTTTTCGGCGTCTAGTTTTTTCTGTTTGTCGTCAGTAATCCCAGTCTTCTTGTTATTTGTCAGCGGAAGACCTTGTGAAACTGCGGCTGCATTTTTCTCTCGCTTCTTTTGTGGTTGAGTCGGTTTCTGGGTAGTTTCAGCTACTTGCGAAGCATCTCTATACGAGTATGGGAATTCACACTCGTACCGCTCCTCCATCGATACGGTGGTACCGATTATTTTGCATGTACATTCCCCGATGCTGATCAACTCGTTGGGACCTGATGCAAAAGAATCGCTAATTTCAGGCATGCGCCTCTGGCACCACGTACTAACTTGATTTTTATCGAGTGCTGATGAATAGGCCAGTTCCTTAACAATCCGCCCCTTATTTTTCAAACTTGCTTCTTTATCAGGTTTTTCCTTATGAACCAAGTCTGATGGGCTTATTTCCCAAGCTCTGGCAATAGAAACTGATATTACAAGCAACAACAAAACAGCGAATATTCTCATTTAAGAGCTCTTTAAATTTAATAAACAGAAATCTAAACGAATAAGGAGGCATTCGCCCAGGACAATTGAACTTGATTTTAATGGCTAGCGTCGGCCATTACAATTGCTTAAGCTGTTGCTCTACAGAACAGTAGGTGCCGTCTTGCTGCCCCTTATACAAGTACAAGCGCAAAATGAGGGTCAAATAGCTTACCCGCTTTGAGGTTGTGGAGTGTATTCGCGGCCAATCACAAAAGTAGGCGTTTTAAGCAGCGCACGCCGCCAATTACAGCCTGTTGCAGTAGGATGGATTGCCTGTTGGCGATCCATCCTACTGCAAAGGGCTTTCACCTCGGAAGTGTAAATACCCTCACTAAAATCAGCGATAAGAAGACAAGCCCGTTTAAGGTCGAGAACATGATACGGGCAGGACGAAAAATAATATTTTTGTATAACATAGTTAGTGCCCTCTTAAAGTAATCGCCAGCCTTGGCCTGATTGCTTTCCTCTTTGCCAAAAACAAAAAAAGCCGAACTACCTGCATGACTTTTTTGTAGTCATCTTCGGCAGTCCGGCTTTCCGTTGATAGGATCCGCGACTTTCTGCTCCTGTCTTTCGGCAGGATTGGCTTTATCGTGTGGAGGAAGTGTGCTTCAGAATTAGGCAAATGTCTATTGATACAAATGCTTAAGGTGATTTTACGTAGGGTTTTTTACTGAGATTGTTTCGGCCGTAATTTAGCCAGTATGCGCCGCGCACCAATGATGAATGCCGGTCGAAAGGTGAGGTTACCGGGCTAAATAAACACCACTATCAGCTGTATTCTCGGCTAGAAATTCCAATATTGAAGCATCACAAGCCCCGCACCCTGAACAAGCGCCGGTCATTCTGGATATTCCGTCCAGGTCGTCGACGCCATTATTAACAAGCTCCTTGATTTGCCTTTTAGTCGTTCCGCTACAGTGACAAATAACGTCCTGTTTTTTATCCGGGTTAATATCGTTCATATAGAGTGCTTGGCGTTTATTCTGTCATGCAGTCGTAAAGCCGCTACTTTGGGCGATTGGCGGAGACTCTTTAGAGCGAGATGTTTTCAGGCCTGACTAAAACCAAGTTCGTGCAACTGCATGTTGATGATTTTAAGCGCGGCCAAGACCGCCGCAAAAACCTGGTTGGAATGCACGGCGCGGGTTTTGCGCAGTTCGCCGTCGCAATTCCAGGTGATTACGCACTCGGTTAAGGCGCTGGTATGGCCGCCTTTGGGTATCCGCACTTCAAAATCGGCCAGTGCGGGCAGGGTATAGTTATGTTGCTTCATCACTTTATTGATGGCGTCGACAAAGGCGTCAAAGCCGCCGTTACCGGAACCAGAGGTTACATGCATGTGGCCGTTTACTTTGACCCGCAAGCTGGCAGTCGATTCTAAATCCAGGCCGCTGGTGATGGAACAGTTGACTAGCTTGATATGCTGATAACTCTTGCTCTCCAGTACGTCGGCAATGATGAAGGGCAGGTCGTCGGTGGTGATGGTCTCTTTTGAATCGCCGAGGCTGACGATCCGGGCCAGCACTTTTTTCTGGTTCTCTTCCGACAGGTCGAGTTCCAGCATTTCCAGGTTCTTTTTCAGCGATGCTTTGCCGCTCATCTTGCCCAGTGCATAGCTTCGGGTGCGGGAGAAGCGTTCCGGCCCCAATTTGGTTTTGTACAGTCCGCCTTTTTGGTCGCCGTCGGCATGGATGCCTGCGGTCTGGGTGAAAACATCGGCCCCGACTATAGGCGCATTGGCGGCGATGCGTTTGCCGGAAAAGTTTTCAACCATAGCGCTGATGCGGACAATATGGCTTTCATCGATAGACAGCTGCATATTCATTTTATCGCGCAATACGACCGCCACCTCGGCCATTGAGGCATTGCCCGCGCGTTCGCCGAGGCAGTTAACGGTGCAGTGTATCGCATTGACGCCGGCGCGAACCGCGGCCATCACGTTGGCGGTTGCCAAGCCGTAATCGTTGTGCGGATGAAAATCGAATTGCAGCTTCGGATAGCGGCTGCACATGTCGCTGAAGCTTGAGAATACCTCGTCAGGCGACAGAACGCCGAGGGTATCGGGCAGCATGAAATGGCTGATGCCCGAGTCCTGCAAGTTGTCCATCAAGCCGAAAACATAGTTTGGGTCGTCGTGATAACCGTTCGACCAGTCTTCCAGGTAGACGTTAACTTTCAGGCCTTTTTCCAGCGCGTAGTTGACGGTTTGCAGCACATCTTCGGTATGTTGGGCGAGTGTTTTGCCCAGCTGTACGCGGCAATGCTTTTCGCTGCCTTTGATCAGCAGGTTGATGACTTCGCCGCCGGTTTCCAGTATCCAGTCGACGCTGCGCGTATGGTCGACAAAGCCCAGGACTTCAACACGTCCGGCAAAACCTTCCTGTTTCGCCCACTCGTTAATGCTGGTGACCGCTTCTTTTTCACCTTGGGAGACACGGGCGGAGGCGACCTCAATCCGGTCCACCCGCAGCGATTGCAACAGGGCTTTGGCAATGCTGACTTTTTCCACGGGCGTGAAGGAAACGCCTTGGGTTTGTTCGCCATCACGCAAGGTGGTGTCCATCAGCTGGATATGTCTTGAATCGGTGGACATGATTGTCGCCTGTGTTCTGAATTTAAGCGGGTTATCTCGTTCCCACGCGCTGCGTGGGAATGCAGTGATGACGCGCTGCGTCCTGTGTTTACGCTAGTTCCCAAGCTCCAGCTTGGGAATTCGGTGTAGGAAGCTCCAGCTTCCCGTCTCACAAAGCTACGACTGCACGGATGCAGGAGGTAGAGCAACGCAGGAGCGGTTGCCGAGAGCTTCGTCAACTGGGTTCCCAAGCTGGAGCTTGGGAACCAGCGAAAAAAACCTTAAGCCCAAAGCCAAGGAAAGTTTTGCCTATGCTGCTGCTCATATTGCTCGATCTTATCGACATGCTTTAAGGTCAAGCCGATGTCATCCAGGCCGCTCAACAGGTTGCCTTTGCGGAACGGGTCGATTTCAAAGCTGAAACCATTACCGCCGGGGGTCGTCACCTGTTGGTTTTCAAGGTCGACAACAAAACGCACGCCTTCGTTCGCGGCAATCTCGGCCATCAATTTGTCCAGCTGATCTTTATCGACTTTGATTGCCAGGATGCCGTTTTTAAAACAGTTGTTGTAGAAAATATCGGCATAGCTGGTGGAAATAATGGTGTTAAAACCGTAATCGGCAATCGCCCAGGGCGCGTGTTCGCGTGACGAACCGCAGCCGAAGTTGTCGCCGACCACCAGGATTTTAGCGCCCTTGAATGCAGGCTTGTTCAGCTCGAATCCCGGGTTGTCGCTGCCGTCGTCATTAAAACGCCAGTCGTGAAAAAGGTGCTGACCAAAACCGCTGCGTTCCACTTTTTTCAGGAACTGCTTGGGGATAATCTGGTCGGTATCGACATTGCTGCGGTTCATCAATGCAGCAATACTTTCATGTTTTTTGTACGGTTCCATAATTCTTTCCGATCTTTAAAGTTTGCGAATATCGACAAAATGGCCTGCCGCCGCTGCGGCCGCTGCCATTGCAGGCGAAACCAAGTGCGTGCGTCCGCCTTTGCCCTGACGGCCTTCAAAATTGCGGTTTGAAGTCGAGGCGCAACGTTGACCTTGGGTCAATTCATCGCCATTCATCGCCAGACACATCGAACATCCGGGTTCACGCCATTCCCAACCGGCATCGATAAAGATTTTATCCAAGCCCTCGGCTTCAGCCTGTTGCTTGACGTGATACGAGCCGGGGACTGCAATCGCGACGACGCCTGGGGCAACTTTGGTGCCTTTTGCCACTTCGGCGGCAATCCGAAAATCTTCGATACGGCCGTTGGTGCAAGAGCCGATAAAAACATAATCAACGGGGATGTCGGTCATTTTGGTGTTCGGCGATAAGCCCATATAGGCCAACGCGCTTTCACAGGCTTTGCGTTTGGTTTCGTCGGCGAAGCTTTCCGGCGCAGGCACAACGCTATCGACTCCAGCGACTTGTTCAGGGGATGTTCCCCAGGAAACTTGCGGGGCAATATCGGCCGCATCCAATGTGACGGTTGCATCGAATACCGCGCCTTCATCGCTGGGCAGGGTCTTCCAGTAAGCCAATGCCTGATCCCAGTATTGACCGGAAGGAGCAAACTCGCGGCCTTTAATGTACTCGTAAGTTTTTTCGTCGGGAGCGACCAATCCGGCTCTGGCTCCGGCTTCAATCGCCATGTTGCACAGCGTCATCCGTCCTTCCATCGACAGTTCCCTGATCGCCGAGCCGGTATATTCGATCACATAGCCGGTACCGCCCGCAGTGCCGATTTTGCCGGTAATTGCCAACGCAATATCCTTCGCGGAGGCGTATTTGGATAATTCGCCGTTAACCACGACTTGCATGGTTTTGGATTTTTTCTGCGGCAAGGTCTGGGTCGCCATTACATGCTCGACCTCGGACGTGCCGATACCGAATGCGAGCGCGCCGAATGCGCCGTGCGTCGCGGTATGGCTGTCGCCGCACACTACTACCATGCCGGGGTGGACGAAGCCATGCTCAGGCACAACAACATGAATGACGCCGTTGTTCGGGTCGGTCATGTCATACAGTCTTAGGCCGTTCACGCGGCAGTTTTCAGCCATGGTTTCGATCTGCTTTTTAGCAATGGGATCGGCAATCGGCAGGTTGCGGTTCTTGGTTGGTACGCAGTGATCCATCGTGGCAAGAATGCTGTGCGGATTGCGCACCTTGCGACCGGACAAACGCAGACCTTCAAAGGCCTGTGGGCTGGTGACTTCATGCATCAAATGCCGATCAACATAAAGCAAAGGAGCTTGCCCAGCCTCGTCAACGACAAGGTGGCTGTCCCAGATTTTTTCGTACATGGTCTTTTTCATGGCGTATTCCAAAGCTTGCATACCGGCTCTATATTGAGCGTATGGCGTGTTACGGGGTCAATCAAAAGCATAGTAAAGCTATGCGTAGCCGCATATTATCCTCTAAAAGAGACATTGTTGGCAATTTGGCAGAAACCTTAGCTGTTGAGCGGTATATAAAAGGTAGGGTGTGGTTTAAAAAATCAAGCTGCTTTTTAAATGCTGAATTGAATTATTCAGGTGATAGCGGGCCCAAGGCCAGTGTTTGCTCAAGCATAAAGCAGAAGACATAAAAAACCCCGCAAAGCCAGATAACTTGCGGGGTCTTGAGTCACTCTGAGCCTGTTAGAAACAGGCCTGAATGTTATAAGCTGTAGTACATGTCGTATTCAGCTGGGTGAGTGCTCATGCGGATGCGAGTCACTTCTTCCATTTTCAGGGCAATAAAGCCGTCGATAGCGTCGTCAGTGAAAACACCGCCGCGGGTCAAGAATTCACGGTCAGCGTCCAGAGCGTCCAGTGCTTGGTCGAATGAGTGGCAAACTTGCGGGATGTTATTCGCTTCTTCAGCAGGTAAATCATACAAATCTTTATCCATAGCATCGCCAGGATGGATTTTGTTTTGAATACCGTCCAAGCCGGCCATCATCATCGCAGAGAACGCCAAGTAAGGGTTTGCAGTTGAGTCAGGGAAACGCACTTCGATACGACGGCCTTTTGGGTTGTTAACAAAAGGAATACGGATAGAAGCAGAACGGTTACGTGCAGAGTAAGCCAGCAT
>JBAQYH010000718.1:0-12138 GCA_049299935.1 Methylobacter sp.
CAAACAATATCGCAAAAAATGAAGTCGATGTTTCCACGACATCTTTGTTTCTTCAACCGCTCCATTCATCGGTAGGGGGGCAAGCACTCTGAATAGCGGCCCTACACAGCCATAGCTATTGTAGAGAGGAAACTGCCTCATACTCCAAAGGATACCAACTCTATCTGCAATGCTTACAGTAATCGCATGGAGTGCATCGTGGTCGTGATGCCCCCCCTCCCAGGCCGGTACATAGATTGAGGCCACTTGTGAAAAACCAGTGAACCATTCGCTTATCCAGTTGGCCGCGGAGTACAGATGTTCATGCAGCCCCCCATCGGGAATAGACAGAGCATGCCCCGTAAAAAGAACGTCTTGTACCTGAACGCCCAATTGCTGCAATACGAACAATGATTCTTGATTGCGTCGCTGTGGAGAAACGCCTCCAAAACCGCCATCGGTTAAATACGCGCAGCAAACACGATGCCCCTTTTGCCTTTCATCAATGATTTTCTGAAAGACACCAAACTCATCGTCCTGATGCGCAAAAAGAAATAGCGCCACTGGCTCTTCAGAACCCACGTTTAACAAATCGAATTTATTCACAAATTAATCTGGCAGTAGCAACTTAAAAATAGTCGAGATCCGCCAAAGTAAGGTGAATTGATCGATCCGCTTCCAATTCTTTGCTTTCATTTGTACGTGATCTCATAAATATAGGCGTAGCGTGGGGAAGCAAACTATCTGGGATGCTTATGAGCGGAAAGCCCACACATCTACGAGCAATAGCGTTAAATGGATTAACCATTGTGAAAAGCGAATCCGCCTGCGATATGATCGCTTGACGAATAAGCCACAGCCGCAAAGCGACCCGAACAATACCCGGAGTATCGGGATCCAAGATAAAATCCATCACTACCAAATGACTTAGCCCGCCCAACTCCACTTTGCGCGTAACAATATATCCAAGAAACTTTCCTTTCCAGTCGAGACGATGCACTGTAGCAGGCCACAATGGAGCATCGCTAAAACGCCATTTTAAGAAAGCAGTTGTCCGAGCAAGATGTGACTCAGATTGGCGTAGACACTTCGCACAAAGCACTTTCAGCTCGTCATCACTCATTGCGCGTTGAGAAATCTCAAGCCCTGCAATAGAAGTGACCGCGTCAGCAATCTTCTCAATAACCCACCGCAAAGGTGCGGTAAGCCAATCTATTGCATCAACCCTGCGCCCGATAATTGAGGAAAATATACCGGCGAGTCGAACTGGAAACCCATACGCCTTTAATGAAAAGGGACTAGCAAAACGAAATAGTTTGCTATAGAGAGGAAATGATCGTTCGTTGGATGTATGGAAGACTAAATCAAAGCTTTCTATGTCGCCGCATGCCTTAGTTATGTTAATGAAATTTACCGGCGTTGAACGATGCACCTTATCAATGAGAAGATCCATGACTTGGCCAAGATCGATCACTTTTGAAGAAGTGTATAAACTTCGCGGCTGAATCAACGCCCGTCCGACTACGCGGCCATTTTCGGCTAGGTTGACATATAAAGACGCACCAAACTGTGAATCCAAATGCTTCCATCTAATATGTTCGGCATTGGACGATACTGTTGCCCCATATTCCAATTGCGACATTTCCAGAAAACCTTCCAGATCCGCTTCTTCAAATGTTTTGACTGATATTTGTGCCATTGTTAGAGTGAAAACAAAATTGAACTCTTGATCGTATCGCGATTACAGACTGAAAAAACGGACCCTACTCAAAGAAGTGAGTGCTGTCTAAGAATATTAAGTATCTTGGGCATAGAATCAGCCTCTGCCATATCGGTAATGCTCGCAATCTTCCCGTCGAAGAGCTTATCCAGCGCGACAAGAATACTCAGTTGACCAAGAGAATCCCAACTATCAATCTCTTTAGCATCTGTATTTTCCCCAAGAGATCCAGCCTTAATTTCGAGTGCTTTTTCCATAACTGCAATAACATCAGATTGGGAAATCTTTGACATGAATGTGTAACCTCTGCTTTTAGTTAAATGAATAAAGGGTTTGTAGCGCAATATATTTCAGTGTAACACAGGACCATACCAAACCGTTCCTCTAGCTTGATAGAACCCTCCGCATTAAGTTTTCGCAATAAAGGCATATATTCCTTAAGTTCCGCCGGCAACGGCCAATCTTGACGGCCCACCCTTTCAATTGTGCGAAAATTTTCCTTGGCTACCTGCAAAAGCCTGTCAACATTTGACAGTGACAATACCGGAAAGAAGAAACGCCCTCCCTCTGAAAGGTGCTGCGGCGCATTGCGTATAATTTCCGCAACGAGATCTATCCCGTCCTCGCCTGTATCGCAAGGCACCCCTTGAAACCAAGGTGAAACATCAGCGACACTCTGTGCAATACCCGATATGTCGTCGACGATAACGTCAAATTTCTTATTTAACCACGGTTCGAACAGCGACCCGTTACGAACTTCAGCTGCACACCCATAGCGGTCAAAGTTCACGCGGCTGCAAAGCACTGCCGGTTCACTCAGATCCGAAGCATAAAGCGGCGATTTTATTAAACCCTGAAAATGGAGGGCAAGCCCGACCACCCCCGTCCCGCAACCTAAATCAAGCAAAGTACTAGGCTCAGAAATTGCGTTCTTAACCGCTTGAATCAACAAAGTCGTTGTTGTATTCGGTGTAAATACGCCTGGTGCGAATGCCAGTTCGATTTCCTTATCAGGCCCAACGGAGAATTTAATTTCTGTTTGATTTTCTATTGACATAACTTTGTTGATAATTTATTTGTTAATTTCAACGAGGATTTTCTCATATACCGCCGTCAATGTGAATTTCACTACCTGTAACGAATTCAGACTTCATGAGAAACTCAACAGCATTAACGATATTTTTTGGATCACCCAGCCGCCCCGAGGGTATCGAATCTATGAGTTTTTTGCGCGCTTTCTCGCTTAACGCTTGGTACATCCCGGTATCGAAGTATCCGTTGACCAGCACATTCGAAGTGATACCAAACCGTGCATATTCGGTAGCAATTACCCGAGACATTCCTAACAGTGCGGTTTTAGATGTTGAATATGCCAAGGTGCCGGGCGCTACATGCATGCCGGCAGCGGATGAAAAATGAATGATCCGCCCCCATTTTTCCTTCATCATAGGCATCAGCAGCGCTCGGGTCAGAAAGAAGTTGCCGCGGAGATTCACATCCATCACTTGATCCCAATCCTCAGTTTTGAACTGAACAGCAAGCCTGTCCTGGCGCGCCAGCGCAGCCGCATGAATGAGCGTAATTTTAGTAAGCTGATTTCCCATTGACTCAACAAAGTTAATCACATCTTGCTCTGATGTAATGTCCAGCTGGTAAGGAATGATGCCAGTCATCCCGCTGATGTCAGGCATATTTGTGTTATAAATTGCGACGACACCGTCTAGGGACGTGAGCGCCGGCAAAATCTCACGGCCTATTCCGCCTGATGCACCGGTTAATATGATCATGTTGTTGACCAGCGCATTAACATTGCTCCCCACGATAACCCTACACCGAAGCCAATCAGCATGACCGTGTCCC
Organism: Methylobacter sp.; assembly: GCA_049299935.1. GTDB lineage: Bacteria > Pseudomonadota > Gammaproteobacteria > Methylococcales > Methylomonadaceae > Methylobacter_A. The sequence continues at coordinate 3,560 of JBAQYH010000718.1, forward strand.
CCTCCTTCAGGCGCCCTTGCATATCTGCATCCTTGAGGGCAATGGGAATGGATGCCGACACGGTGTTGCCAATGTTCTCAAAATTGGTAAAAACCTTACCTTTGTCCAATGACAGGGTCCGTATAAGATTATCTATTACCAGCTTGCTGGCTTGGTGAAATACAAATAAGTCGATATTTTCAAGAGTAAGCCCGGCACGCTCCAGAAGCGCGGTGACACATGCCGGAACAACACGCATTGTGAAAAGAAACACGTCGCTGCCATGCATCACTAGCGACCCACGGCTAGAATCCCCAGCCTGATCTGCCTCTCTAGCACCGCTACGCTCAACAATCAGACGATCATGTCCGGCACCATCCGTTCCAAACTCAAAGGGGCCGATACAGTCCACATCGCTTCTCTCCACCAAGATGGCGGCAGCACCGTCACTGAAAATTGGCCGACATGTCCGATCATTTTTTTCAATATATTTTGAATAAGTGTCGGCACAAAGTATCAAACCCTTTCGTGCAACGCCGGATTCGATTAATCCACCTGCAATGCTTAGTGCATATACAAATCCAGAGCATCCCAAGTTGACGTCAAACGCCATGCAATTTTTCGATAACCCAAGCCGATCTTGCAAAATACAGGCGCTGCTTGGCAAAACATAGTCGGGTGACTGAGTTACCAGAATAAGAAGATCAATCTCCTCATGATCTGGCATGTCCACAAATAATTTCTTTCCAGCTTCGAATGCCAGATCAACCGCAGTATCCCCTAGGGAAGAAATATGTCGTTTATGAATACCTGTTTTATCCAGAATTTTAGGCATATCCCAATCAGGGTTGTCACGCTGAAGCGTTTCTACATCCTCTATGTTATCGGGCAGATGATATGAAATATTGCTTATCTTAATTTTCATTGTTCCCTTTCATTTTTGCAGCCAATACTCGCCCTATCCGGTCAGCATTAGCCATGATCGTCAATGTATGTGATTTTTCCGAAAGTATGGGCAGACATGCTCCATCGGCAATATGTACACCCGCTAATCCTATTACCTCTCCTTCTGCATCAGTTTCCCCTAAAACTGGTTTAAGACGCATTGGTAAAGTACAGGAATAGTGAATATCCCCTCCCGCCCTACCTATGGTAAAGCTCATTGGCAATAACAAAGCGCCAAAACTCCAGTAAGATTTGCGTAACCGAATGGCGGCGTCTCTCATCAAATCGTAAACAGATTCACTGTATCCACCCTTAATTAAAAGTTCACCGTCAGTATTGAGCGAAACTTTTGTGCTGGCAAGATGCCCCGGCAAAAACAAATTTCCTACCAGACAAGAACTAAGCAAATGCCTAAGTAAATCGATCCCATACCTTTTGCGCAACGGCAGATGGCGAACAAACTCAGCCACAGGAATTCCGACCGCCGAAAGTGTCGAGCCGAATGCAGTAACTTCATTCGTCAGATCCAGAGTAAATGACAACTGCCCTAACCCAAAACTGTTGGATTTTGGTGCGCCTAACATTTTCGGCAACCATAATAAAAAAGCGGCAGTTGGACATGATTGTAATCGAATGGGAGCGTCAAACTTAAGAGCTGACAAAACCAATCGTGTCGATGCCAAGGTTCCAGCGGCCAGAACGACTTTCTTTGCAGTAACTGTCTTGGCGTCTTGGCCAAATTGCCCTGCAACAGACACACATCCACCATCGTTGGCGACTTGTGCAACGATAAAACCACTTTGATAATAAAAATTTTCATGTTTAATCAATGAAGGCAGCTCGTCCGCTGACGAGTAAAGCGCTCGGCGATGACAACCCCAGAAACAGTTTCCTGAAAGATCACACGCTTTACGCTCCCCCTCATCATGGGTTAACACCGCTGTTCGAGTACGCCCCAATCGAAAGCCGGGCGAGAAAACTCGCTCTGAGCTGCGAGAAGAATAACGTTCAAACAGCCACTGATGTAATGGGTCCATCTGAACAGGGGCTTGAGCCCATGCATCCAAACCAAAGTAATCCGATAAATCGTCTGTATTCGCACCACTTACTCCGATTCTTCGAGAAACTGCTTCATAGGAGCGTTCAATATCTTGCTCTGGGAATGGGAACTCAGCAAGTTCTTTGCTTGATAGCCGAGCGACCCCGCATCCCCAAGCATTAGAAAGCCCTCCCTTCGCAAGTGAACCGACGACAATAAAGTTTTCGGCTTTAATGCGATTAGACTCTATAAAATTTTCGAATACATAATTGTGGGTTGGCACACGAAGCTTTGGCGAGATGGCATCTATTTTCTGTAATGCATGAAAATTCTCTCCTACCATCCATTTCCACTGCTCTGGATCGTTGAATCTTTCCGTCAAAAATGGGCGAGAAGGAGGTACCACACTTGCCTTTTTCCCACCGTCTACCATAAGCACTTTCAAACCCGCCTGAACCAATGGAAATGCAGCGGATACCCCAGCAGGACCGCTGCCAACGATAATTACATCAAATTCTGGGGACATCAAAACTCCCAGCTTTCTTTACCCGTAAGAGCAATGGAAAAGCAATCAGGTGAAGAAAACGCCAAAAGAATTCACCACTTAAAGCAAGGAAAATTCCGGTTAATGCAGTCAAGAACTGGTTTTCTTGGCTGGCTCCCAAAAATCGAAAAGCGCCTGGCACGGAGGCTTCAGCAATTACAGTAGCGGCATCGACGCGCCAACTAAACTCTTTTTCTAACGGTGAGTCCGCAGATGCTCGATCATTTAACAAAGCCAAAGCCGCTGGACAATAAAACAACCAGGATGGCAAGGTAAGAGGTACTCCAAGTCTCAGGCTCTCAATCAAGCGTACATAACGACGAACAATATCTGAATTCGGCTTAACTCTGAGCACATAAGCGAGTAAAGCCGTTCCTTCTTGGATAAGTCTACGCCGCCTGTTGCTACCAGAGCGGTGCATACCTGATTGCAATGTCCGCAATTCAAGTCCTATTGCATTAAGATCCGCTGCTGTATCCATGGTGGGAAGCTCGAAAAGAGAAGTTAGCCGATGCAAGCCTAACTTTGCAGTCGATTTAGGCCCAATAAGTTTTATAAAAAATCGAATTAAAAATACCGGAACCGGTACGAAAATTTTGCAATGCCGAACCCGATACTGTGCAATTGAGCTAAGAAAGCCGGTAAAAGAAACACCAACCGGTGCAGCAAGGGAATACACACCAGAACCTAGATCGTCACGCTCAATAAGTTTCAGCAATCCCTTCGCGCAATCATCCACATGTATAGGCTGAACCAAAGGAGAGGGTATAAAGGCAGGTAACACAGGAAGGCTGCGAACGAGACGGACCAATGTACCGAATAAGCCTTGCTCAAATCCACCATAAACTTGACCCAGGCGCACCACTAAACCATTTGCAGCCAACACTTCTTGCTCAATACGCCATTTTGTACGTCCGTAACTGGTTGGAGCATTTTCCCGAGCGGTTTGGCTGGATACAAAAATAAATTTTGCACCGGCTTCCTTTGCAGACTTAATCAAATTTATTGCGGCGTTTATTTCAGACTCCTTATCTGTGCTATTCGCCGACAAGGTATTTACGGCCAAATGAACAATTGCGTCTGTGCCAGAGGGCAGTTCTATAATATTAGCCTTATAAATATCGAACGGAATCCAAAGGTCCGCCCCTATTATCGGTGGTCGGCGAGATGCGACGACTATAACATGACCATGTTTATCTCCAATAGTAACTAATCGAGTACCCACATACCCATTGGCACCTGTAACTACAATTTTCATTTTTTATTATCTAATTGCCCGAGCTTTAACCGATTTATTTCTTGTTTAACAACTTCCCTAATTCCGGTATTGATGTCATATCGACAATGCCACCCCAACGCTAACAGTCCAGAAATGTCAGGTTCTGAATGCATCACCTCTCCATCGCGATATGGTAGTGCCCCAAAAGCCAGATGCGCCTTGGAATTGGTAAGGCAATGCACTGTTTCTACAAATTCCCTTATCGAAACAGGTTGCCCAGTACCGACATCGAATTCGACGAAGTAATTACTAAAGCTGTCTATTTTTTCTAACAAAACCATGTAGGCAGATATTACATCATCAATATAAATAAAATCTCGTTTCTGCTCGCCTTTTGTCAGCCTAAGTTCTGGGACATTACCAAGACAACTATTGATAACGTAAGTTGAAAATTTCGTTGGCTCATCGTCTGGACCATAAAAATGCTCTAACCTGATATTTCCAAATAAAATTTCTTCATGCTTCGAAAAATATTTTCCCCATTGAAGAAACTGTTTTTTTGAAAGTGAATATTGGTTCAGATATTTATCTAAAGTCGTGTCGGTATTGAGGAACACCTTAACCCCAGCGCGCTTCCCTGCGTCAAGCAACCGCAAAGAAAACTCAGTATTGGCTGAAAAAATCTCGCTAACCGACTCATTGTTCCTTCCATAACAAGTGGCTGTATGAATTATAATGTCTATTTTTCCAAATTTACTAAAAAGCCTAGCGAAATCGAGATCTTCTATATCAATAAAAACTATATCTGCGGCAAAGGACTCTACTCTGCGTAATGGAGAGGACTTTCTTTTTAAAGCGACCACCTCATATCCATCAGACAATAGTGCCTTAGCCAAATGACTCCCCAAAAAACCCGTCACGCCGGTAAGCAATATTTTTTTCTTCATGGAATTTATATTCACTAATCAAACATTTACACCAAAAAACGCTTCGATTTTTTCAACCACGAAACTCAGCATTTCTTCGTCCAGCCCCGGATAGACACCGATCCAGAGAGTGTCATTCATAATCTTGTCTGTATTGGTCAACTCACCGCTGATGCGATAGGTAAGATTTTCAAAATATGGCTGGCGCGCAAGGTTGCCGGCGAACAATAAGCGCGTACCGATCTTGTATTGATCCAGATATTTCAACAGTTCGACGCGATTCACATTCGCCGCTTCACGTATGGTAACGGGGAATCCGAACCAAGAAGGTTCACTGCCTGGGGTGGCTTCCGGCAGAACCAGGAATGCTTCGCAGCTTTTCAAACGCTCTTTGAGGAAAGCGAAATTGCGCTTGCGATCCTCGATGAATGCCGGCAATCGATCCATCTGCGCCAATGCACAGGCCGCCTGCATGTCGGTTATCTTAAGATTGTAACCCAAATGAGAGTATGTGTACTTGTGATCATAACCCGCCGGCAATGAACCCAGTTGCTGGCCAAAGCGTTTGCCGCAGGTGTTGTCACGGCCCGGCGCACAGAAGCAGTCACGTCCCCAATCGCGGAAGGATTCAATGATACCGCGCAGGCGGCGTTCTTTGGTGAATATCATGCCGCCCTCACCCATCGTGATGTGGTGCGCGGGATAGAAACTACAGGTGGCGATGTGGCCGAAAGTGCCGACGTGCTGCCCGTTGTAACGCGAACCCAATGCGTCGCAGCAATCTTCGATGACCCAGAGCTCATGTTGCTTGGCTATTGCCATGACGGCATCCAGATCAAAAGGATTACCCAGTGTGTGGGCGATCATAATGGCTTTGGTCTTTGGGCTGATCGCCGCTTCAATTTTGTTGGGGTCAATATTGTAGGTGGGGACATCCACATCTACGAACACCGGCACCATGCCGTTATGTAAAATAGGGTTCACGGTGGTGGGGAAACCTGCCGCCACGGTAATAACCTCGTCCCCCGGCTTCAATGCACGTTCACCCAATTTGTACGAAGTGAGTGCGGTGAATGCCAGCAGATTCGCCGACGAACCCGAGGTCGTTGTCAACGCATAGGGAACGCCGACGAATTCGGCAAAGCGTTTTTCAAATGCCTTATTAAAGCGTCCGGTGGTCAGCCATCCATCCAGGGATGCCTCGACCATATTCTTCAACTCGCTCGCGCCGAGCACTTTGCCGGAAGGCGGAATGACGGATGCGCCTGCCGTGAAGGGCTTGGGCTCTAATGCGATCGCCGCATATTCCTCTACGAGAACGGCTATTTTTTGGCGGATGAGGTCTTTTTGTTCCATGTCTTATTTTAGTTTGTTTAGATAAATTGGTGTGGGTGACTCAGGTAGGTTACTGCTCAGTCAGCCCATGGTGCCTTCACACAATGCCGACAAAGTTCAAACTATAATCTTATTTCATCGCCAAACTCAAAACGGCTGCGCTCTTCTTCAGCGTTTCATGATGTCGTGAGCTTGGTAATCGGCAATCTGCTCCAAGGAAACTGTTTTCATATTTTTACCGGCAAGCCATTGTTTGTTCCATCGTATAATACTGTCCAGAGTGACCGGCAACGTCCATCTCGGATACCAGTCCAGTCGCGCTTTAGCCTTGGAACAATCCAGCTTCAGGTAATGCGCTTCATGCGGATGATCGCCGCCATCCAGTATCCAGCGTGCATCCTCGCCCCATGACGTGGTTAATTTCTCCACAATCCATTGTACAGGCTTGGCGTCTTCATCATTCGGCCCAAAATTCCAACCTTCGGCATAGGCAGCACCTTCTTCATAGAGCTTTTGAGCCAGCGACAAATAACCGGACAACGGCTCCAGCACATGCTGCCATGGCCGGATGGAATGGGGGCTACGAATATTAACCAGGTTGCCTTGAGTGATTGCGCGCATGATGTCAGGAATGAGCCGATCTTCTGCCCAGTCGCCGCCGCCAATAACATTGCCGGCTCTGCCGGAAGCGACTGCGACGCCATGCGCGTTATATCTCTCGGGGTGGAAGTATGAATTACGGTAGGCCGCAGTGACTAGCTCTGCGCAGCCCTTACTGCTGGAGTAGGGATCGTAACCGCCCATCGGTTCGTTTTCACGGTAACCCCACGCCCACTCGCGATTTTCATAACACTTATCGGTAGTGACATTCACTACGGCCTTCACGCTCTTCGTGGCGCGCACAGCTTCAAACAAATTCACTGAGCCCATCACGTTTGTAGAGTAAGTCTCGACCGGCTCAATATAGGAGTAACGCACCAGCGGCTGCGCCGCCATATGAAAAACGATCTCCGGCTTATATTCGGCAAACACTGCGCTCAGATGCGCCAAATCACGGATGTCGCCGATGATGCTAGTCATCCCTTTACCGACTTCGGCGATATCGAACAGACTGGGTTGCGTCGGCGGAGCAAGTGCATAGCCCGCCACCTGAGCCCCCATGGATTGCAACCATAGCGACAGCCAGCTTCCTTTGAAGCCAGTGTGTCCGGTCAATATGACACGCTTATTCTTCCAAAAGGATGGATTCACGGCCACACTTTCCATGGCGCCTTACCGGATTGCCATAATTCTTCGAGGTACGTCTTGTCGCGCAATGTATCCATCGGCTGCCAAAACCCCTGGTGATGGAATGCGGCGAGTTCGCCCTCTTCCGCCAAGCGCTCCATCGGCTCACGCTCCCAAGTGGTTTTATCATCAACAATGTAATCGATGACCTGCGGAGACAATATAAAGAAACCGCCATTGATGATGGCACCATCACCCTGCGGCTTTTCACGAAAACTGTTAACTTTATTGCCCTGTATGTCGAGCGCGCCATAACGACCAGGAGGCAAGGTGGCCGTTAGCGTAGCTTTAACTTTCTGCGCTTTATGGAAGGCAATCAACTCGGTAATATTGACGTTACTTACGCCATCGCCATAGGTCATGCAAAAAACTTCTTCATCTTTGACATAGTCGGCCACTCTCTTCAGGCGGCCACCCGTCAGAGTGTCGTCGCCGGTATCCACCAAAGTCACTTTCCACGGCTCAGCATAACGCTGATGCACTTCCATTTTATTGTGCTCCATGTCGAACGTCACATCCGACATATGTAGGAAATAATTTGCGAAATATTCCTTGATGACATACCCCTTATAACCGCAGCACACAACAAACTCATTAACCCCGTGAGCGGAATATATTTTCATGATGTGCCACAAGATAGGCTTACCACCAATCTCAACCATGGGCTTCGGACGAACCGAGGTCTCTTCACTGATTCGCGTCCCCAAACCACCTGCAAGAATTACGGCTTTCATTGCTTTTTCCTGTCTAAAAATACTTCTAACATTTAATCCAAACCATCAGAGGTTTTAGAACCGGGGTATGATTCCTCGATAATGGCCGTCTGCGATAATTCTTTTTGCATATAAATTCGACCAAGATACTCGCCGACAACACCAAGAAGAAGGAAATTCAATCCGAATCCAAACAAGAGAATTACAATTGCCGCCGCCACGCCTACTGGGAATGGAATTCCAAGATACAGTTTTGCAACAACAAAATACGTCCCTAAAGCAAACGATAATAGAGAAAAAATAACCCCACAAAAAACAGATATTCTCAGAGGTACAATCGTTCCACTCACTAACCCATCGGTGGCATAGGAAAAATATTTGATCAATCCAAATTTCGACTGCCCTCGCAAACGCGCCCGACGATCATACGGAACCCCTGCGGTTTTAAAACCTAATCTGGCGATCAATCCTGCGAGATATGGCTCAAAGGGAACCCTTCGCAACTCTTCAATCACCCGCTCATCCAAAAACCAAGCCCCACTTTCAATAGTAACTTTGTACCCTTTTACGTATTTCTCTATCTCTCTATATC
>JBAQYH010000719.1:0-2060 GCA_049299935.1 Methylobacter sp.
CCGGACGAGCCGGAACCAAACAGGATGTAGGGTGGATAAGCGTGAGCCGCATCCACCGAACGGAAGGGAGCAAACCTGCTGAGTAGTTACTTCCTTTTAATTAGTTACGCCAGTGTAGCCGGAGTAAATACCGGATTATTTACGGATTTAATATCAAAATTATAATTGGCATTAAATGGGTTATTTCCGGTTGTCATTTGCACCCCAACCCAGGCATCATTAAATTGAGATTTCGCCCAATAACCATAACCAAGCTTAGGATCATGGCAACGAATAAAGGTAATTTGCGAATAATCTGCCCCCGTCCATTCCTTAATAACGCTAGCCTCAACCACTTCACCAAGCACAACATTAACCTTGCCAATAATGTTGGCCATTATTGAAAAACGACTATTGAAATCAGTCTTGCTGGTATCGGCAAATTGGTTGTTGAAATACAAGCGTACAAAGCGCGATGGCGGCGTAGCATCCGCTGGAATCTGAGTTGTACCCGACCCATTGCCTAGCGGTGCAATATTATTATCTTTCGGGTTTGAGTTAACGTTAGTTACGCCACTGTACATATGAAGATTTTTTAACTGATAGTTAATCGCCGGGCTATTAGTGGCAACATTTACATCAATGGCGGCTAAATCAGTAAAAGTAACTTCCCCATTAAACCACTCAAAGATACCACATGCCCCGCTGGAATCTTGCACCATAATATGAGAGCCAAGCTTTATAAATATATCACTAGAAATTGCACCGGTGACATTGGTGCTGGCTAGTAAATTCCTACAAGCCCCAACGCTGTCGCACATGCCGGCTAAATACGCGACCACGTAGAAAATATCGATATTTTCATTGTTGGTTGATTTTGGCGTTTGATATTGTCCTATTGAATCGTTAAATTCAAGAGAGCAAACCCCTAAGCCCGCCTCGTTCATGGCATCAAAACAAATTGATAGATTTTTCCATTGAGTTAAATCGGGACTTAAAAACCCACCTAAAAACCCGTAGTTATTAGTATATTGCAAGCCCTCATTGAGTAAATCATAGCGTGCAGTGACAGTGCTGCCTTTTGGCACTGACACCATATTAAGCGGCGTGTCACCACCAAAATCAATAGTTCTTGCCGAAAATTTTATATTTGGATTAAAAGCATTTGAACACATAATGACATCCTTTCATTGGTTGATAAATAATGGAAAACATTCATGAATCCCCGGCAAACTTAGCGCGACTCTGCTTGACTCCGCTCGACTCATGGCGGTAACCAATAAAGACAAAATCTTTTTCACCGCAGAGGACGCAAAGGACGCGGAGGAAAACCCTCATGCTCTTCCTCTGCGTCCTCCGCGTCCTCTGCGGCGAATCGGTTTTTTTCCGTGCCGAAAACAAATTTACCTTGCCTGGACACCCCCCGCGAACTGACACTTTGACTAAAGGAAACACCGATGGACCCCAAGCTCTATCACCTGCACGCGCTTTCCGCGTTGCACTGCGGCACCGGCCAATCGACCGGCGCGGTGGATTTGCCCATCGCCCGCGCCCGCGCTACCAACCTGCCTATCGTGCCCGGCTCATCCCTGCGCAGCGTGTTGCGCGAGGAATTCGCCGGCGAGAATGGCGGCAAAAACGGCGGCATGGAAAAAACCCTGTTCGGCCCGCGCACCGTCAACGGCGGCGACGATGCCCACGCCGGTGCGTTGGCGCTGGGCGACGCCCATTTGCTGTTGTTGCCGATACGCGCGTTGGCGGGCATCGTGGCCTACGCGACTTGCCCGTTCATACTCAAACGTTACAAGCAGGACATAGACCGTAGCGGATCGACCGCGCCCCCCATCCCGCTCGTATCCGAAACCCAGGCCGGCCACGGCAAGGACTGCGCCAATCTGCTCAACGGCAAAGTGGTGCTGGAAGACCTCGACCTCGAACCGCTCCCAATGGCCGAAGCGGAACAATGGGGCGCGCACATCGCCCAAGCCGTTTTCCCCCGCGCCGGCGAAGCTCGAACAGACAGCGAAGCCCGCACCGACCTCGAACAGCGTTTTCTCATCCTGCCGGATGCGGTATTTTCC
>JBAQYH010000720.1:0-1864 GCA_049299935.1 Methylobacter sp.
GAAGTTTAGTTCGAAAAGCAAGGTCATTATTGGGACGATACTGAGTAGCGGCGGCGTAATAAGAAGAAACTTCAGATGTTATTTTTTCTATAAGGGTTTCAGGCATATTATAAATCTCTATTTTAGCTTCAGAGGGAGAAAAGCCTCAGATCTTGCATTTTGCAACAGCTTGACTCACTGTTGAATAATGACATCCGAAATATATAACAATTTCATTTATTGTGTAACTACCGGACTGATACGCTGCAACGATAGCGTCATTTACCCTTCCTGGCACATCTGTAGACTTTTAGCAGGCTTTCGGCACTGTTTTAGTGGGGCTTCCGAAAACCCTGCCCCCGTTTTTTTTTGCATTCTGCATGATAAATTGCCGTCAAGCGTTTCAACAAGCGAATGGTAATGATTGGTCATTAAGCAATAAGCATGAACAACTCAATTAAAGCACCCACACACCTCAGTCGTAGCGATAAAAACGATTAAAATCATTTACCTGTGCATTCAAAATGAAGATTGAAAGGTCAGTATATTTCAAAAAGTAAAAACGCACAATGCAAGACTTGACCCTAATTTTGTTCTTTCAAAAAGTAAAAACGCACAATGCAAGACTTGACCCTAATTTTGTTCAGTCACAACCATGAAGAAATAAGAGCCGCCAGGAACAAAACACCGCCGGTAATTCGACATGATTCAGCCCTCCAATGAGTTTTTATTAAACGGCGGATTCAACTCCGAAGTGCAATCCCAATAATCATGCGACTTCTTTCTCTTTCTCAGCAAAAAAGACCTCATGAGGTGTTTTAAAATTGAGTGTTTTTCGAGGGCGATGATTGAGCTTATGCATGACAGCCTCAACCGCGTCATCGGTTATGTTCTCAAAGCTACTCCCTTTGGTAAAGTATTGCCTGATCAAACCATTGGTATTTTCGTTTAAGCCGCGTTCCCAGGAACTATAGGGATGAGCGAAATACACGTCAGCGTTCAGCTGTTCCTTAATTTTCTCGTGACCGGCAAACTCTTTGCCGTTATCTGCGGTAATCGTTAAAGTTTTATCCAGATAGGGCTGTAGCAATAAAATAGTGGCCTCTGTAACAACCTCTGCATGTTTGCTCGCCACCTTTTTTATCAGGGTGAACTTGGATACCCGATCCACTATCGTTACTAAGGCGCCTTGATGGTTCTTCCCTATCACGGTATCGATTTCCCAATCGCCGATGCGGGCCTTTTGCGCAACGATCTCAGGGCGTTCGTCGATACTGATACGGTTCCTGATCTGGCCGCGCTTATCCTTTGATCCGTATCGCTTTTTGCGCTTCTTGTTGCTTTGTCGAAGATGCTTATACAGCGTGCCGCCACACTGCTTATCTGCCCAGATATGCTGATAAATGCGCTCATGGCTGATTGTGATTTCCAGCTTCCCCGATACTTGCTCTGGACTCCAGTCCAAACGGATTTTTTGTTCAATCTCAACAATCACTTCTGCGGTCATTTTTAGCGCTTTTGCAGCCTGTGTCCTGCGCTTATCCGTTTTTATCTGCGCCTGCTTCGGAAAGTAACCCTTTTTGCCTCGATTACGTTTCAGCTCCCGGCACACGGTAGATCCCGCTATGCATAATAACTCTGCTATCTCTTTCTGGTTTTTTCCCGCTGTAATTAATATCTTAATCTGGTATCTTTGTGCTTGGCTTAGCTGTTTATAGTTTCTCATGCGCTTTCTCGTCTTTGGTCGGATTGAAAAAAGCGTGAAACTATATCAGCTAACCTTTTTCTTTTCCGAGCAGTGCCGATTGCACTTATGAGTTGAATCTAAGAACAAACCCAATAAAGCATAACCGATGTAGGGGGCGCATCGCGCCCCATTTACAAA
>JBAQYH010000721.1:0-3321 GCA_049299935.1 Methylobacter sp.
ACTAAAACCATGACCCTTAAGCCATCACTTATTCTGTTGTTTGCACTGACATTCGCATTACCTGTCCAGGCCGAAATTTTCGGATGGATCGATGCCGACGGGGAATCGCATTTCTCCGAGCCGGGACCCAATAACAAAGATCAAGTAGCACCGCAAGTCGATCTTTACGTCACCAGCTGGTGCCCTTATTGTAAAAAAGCCATTGCCTTTCTCGACAAGAATAAGATCGCTTATAAAAAATATGATATTGAAGAGGACCTTTATGCCGCAGATCGTAAAAAAACGCTGGCTCCCGAATATAGGGGGGTCCCGTTAGCCGTCATTAATGGCGTCGCCATCCGTGGCTTTAGCGAAGCCAGGTATCAACAAGCGTTACCGAAAAAATAACACGAATCGGCAAAGGCTAATCAATGAATAAAACATGGTTAGGGATATTTTTTTCGGCGCTGATATGGTCAGGCATATACCCTAAGGATTACCTGACCTGGATACTTGAAACAGCCCCCGCAATGATCGCCTTTGTCGTGCTTATCGCGACGCGCCGAAAATTCCGCTTAACGGGTTTGGCTTATAGCTTGATCCTGGTCCACAGCCTTATTTTAATGGTCGGCGGACATTACACTTACGCGGAAGTTCCACTATTCGACTGGCTCAAGGACGTATTTCATTTCGACCGCAATAATTACGATAAAGTCGGCCACTTTGCCCAAGGCTTTATTCCCGCCATCATCGCCAGGGAAATCATCATCAGGAATCATGTCGTGGAAAGTATCAAATGGCTTAATTTTTTCGTCATCTGCATCTGTCTTGCAATCAGCGCCTTTTATGAGCTGATTGAATGGTGGGTTGCGATATTAAACCGGGAAGCCGCTGAAGCGTTTTTAGGCACTCAGGGCTATATCTGGGATACGCAGTCGGACATGGCTTATGCGTTGGTTGGCGCGATGCTGGCACTGATTCTGTTAAGCCGGATGCATGACCGGCAGATTGGCAAGTTAGTGGCTGGATTGTCGTAAGGCCCTCCCGGTCGATACTTTAACAAATTGCGATCTAATCCAACCGGCGTCACTGCCATTAAGTTAAAAGCGTTTTAAAGTACGCTGAGCCTTGCGCTCACTCAGGCTGAACTTTGCAAACTCCTGACGTCCATGCATTCCAGTATAATGCCTGCTATTTCCCAGCTATTTCTTAAGTCATGCCTAAAAACGCACCCTTCCAACGCGCCGCAGATGCGCCGCCCTTACCCACCGGTACCGTCAAGTTTATTTTGTACTGCGTGGCCGGTTTTCGAGGCTGGCTTCTTTTGATGATGATACTGGAAGCCGGACAGGCGGCCGGCGGTATTCTGGTGCCTTATGCGATTAAAGCTATTATGGACGGCGTAGCGCATTTGTCTGGCGAGACGGTGCTGGAAAGTTTGCGCGGGCCGTTATTGCTGTTGGCGGGTTTGAATATCGCGGAAATTCTGTTTAGCCGGGCCAGCGGCGCGGTATTGATTTTGACCGGGCCGCGCATGCGCCAGCACACTACGAAAACGTTGTATGCCTATTTGCAATATCATGCGCCGCGCTATTTTGGGGGACATTTCGCGGGTGCTTTAGCGCATCGTATTAGCGAGACGGCAATGAGCGTCAACTTCACGATGTGGGCGGTGTTGTGCGATTTTTGGCCCATCCTGATCACTTTCTCGGTTTCCATCGTCCTGCTGCTGAACGTGTATCACGGTTTAGGCCTGTTGGTCGCGGGCTGGGTGTTGGCATATGTGGGTCTCTCGTATTGGCTGGCAACGCGCTGCCAACCTTATGCGCAAAGTTACGCAGCGACTCGCAGCATGGTAAACGGCAAGATCGTTGACTCGGTAACCAACATCCTGAATGCCAAGCTGTTTGCACGGTTACAGTTTGAACGGGAGTTCCTGGACGGCTTTTTGGAAACGGAGGCCCAGGCCGCCCGCCGGACTTTTTGGTATATGGAACGGGTGCGCTGGTTTCAGTTTATCGCCGCTGCCGCACTCAAAGTCGGCACAGTGTATTATGCGCTGACGCTGTGGGATGGCGGTGTGATCGGCGTCGGCGATTTTACGATGAGCGTTGGTCTGGCCTTGCTGATTATTAATGATGCGCGCAACCTGACCCGGCGTTTTCTGGAGCTTTTCGAGTATGTGGGCAATGTCGCTAACGGGGTGGAATGCATCGTTCAACCGCATGAGATTGTCGATGCACCGGATGCGTTGCCGCTCAAAATCACCCACGGCCGGATTGAATTTCGCAATGTGTGTTTCGGTTACGAACCGGATCAACCGGTGTTCGACGGCTTGAATGTGGTTATTGAGCCGGGGCAGCGGGTCGGATTGGTCGGTTTTTCCGGTTCCGGCAAATCGACTCTCGTCAGCCTGATGTTGCGCAATTACCAGCCGCAGGGCGGTCAGATCCTGATTGACGGCATGGATATTCAGCAGGTATTGCAGGATTCGCTGCACGAACAGGTCAGCCTGATACCGCAAGATCCCAGTTTGTTCCATCGCAGCCTGAAGGAAAATATCGGTTACGGCCGCTTGGCGGCGGATGATGCCGCTATCGAAACGGCGGCACGTATGGCCCATGCCGATGAGTTTATCCGGGTCATGCCCGAAGGCTATGATTCCTTGGTCGGTGAGCGGGGAGTGAAATTATCCGGCGGCCAGCGTCAGCGGATTGCGATTGCGCGGGTGATGTTGAAAGACGCGCCGATTTTGATTTTGGACGAAGCCACTTCCAGCTTGGATTCGGTTACCGAAAAAACCATTCAGGAAAACCTGGATCGTGCGATGGGCCGTAAAACGGTCATTGCCATCGCGCACCGCCTGTCTACGATTGCGCATTTGGATCGGATTTTGGTGTTCGATCAGGGGCGTATCGTCGAAGACGGCGGGCATGACCAGCTGTTGGCCCGGCAAGGTTTTTATTATCGTTTGTGGACGATGCAGGCGGGTGGATTCTTGCCGGAAGAAGCTGGAAGCGACTGATGCCTTGTTGACCAATCCGGCGTGCTATCTGGCATCGGATAATTGCAATGCCATCAACATTAAACGATTTTTTATTAACTGATGTTACGCACGGACTATATTTCTCATATTTGTCGAACTGAGTCCGTAGTTTACTGAAATGCCCTTAAACCAGGGTGCCAAATAGCAATGAAACTTGCCAATGGCGCGGATTCAATCCCGTTTGCCGCGCCGAGCACCGGAGCTTTTGCCGAGATCAGCCCGTGAGGGGTGCGGCAGGGATGCCGCACGTCAGCAGAGGGGCAGGAGCCCCTTCTGCTGACCCTCGGCAAAAGCGA
>JBAQYH010000722.1:0-5530 GCA_049299935.1 Methylobacter sp.
TGGCTACCCTGGCTGAGGTGATGCGCAGCGGCAAAAAAAACGAGGTGTCGCTGGAGTGGACTGGAAGCGATGGGCGCCTAGTCAGCCATTTTGTCAAGATCGTGCCGGAATTCGATGGCGATGGCCGCGTTGCCAGTGTCTTGGCGTTGGGTTTCGATTTGAGCGATCTTCGCCAGCAACAGATCGATGAAGCCAACCGCCAGCGCGTATTCGAGAAAATGGCGCACGGCGACAATCTGAACAGCATTTTGGAGCAGGTGGCTTTGTATGTCGAATCCTCAAAACCGGGATGCCGTTGCGGTATTTTGTTGCTGGATGAGGAGCAGGAGCGCTTGCAAATCGTGGCCGCGCCTTCGTTTCCCGCGCCGTACCGCGCCAGGCTCAAGTTGCTGGCGCTGAGCGAAGAGAGCGGCCGCTGCTACGGCTGGGTCGCGTCGGCGTTAAGACGCGAGAGGGTGATCATTGACGACATGAGCAAACATTCGTGTTGGCCTATTTGCCGGTCGTTTATCTTCGAAATCGGTGCGGCCGCCTGTTGGTCTGAACCTATTTTTTCTTCATCCAACCGATTGCTGGGCGTCGTTACCCTCTATCTCAATCAGGCCGGCGCCCCCGGCCCAGGCGACTTATCCCTGTTGCTTCAGGCCGGACATTTAAGTTCCATCGCCATCGAACGAAAACGTATCGAACTGCAAATGTACCGTCAGGCCAGCTACGATCCTCTGACCGGATTGCCTAACCGGCGGCTGTTCGGCGACCGGCTGCGCGAGGAAATAGCAAAGGCCGAACGCGGCGGCTACGGCTTAGCCGTGCTGTTTATCGACCTGGACCGGTTCAAGGAAGTCAACGACACGCTGGGCCATGAAGCCGGTGACGGCCTGTTGATGGAAGCGGCGCACCGCATTCGTGCTTGCGTGCGGGAATCGGACACCGTAGCGAGGTTGGGCGGGGACGAGTTTGTCGTGATGCTGCCTGAGGTCGAAGAAGGCGCTCCCTATGGCCGAGTGGCGCAGAATATCGTCGAAATCATGTCCGGGCCGTTCCGGCTTAGCGAGAATAATGTCTATGTGTCGGCCAGCATCGGTATTGCCGGGTACCCGCAGGATGCCGATAATGCCGAAACCCTGATCGGCTGTGCCGACCAGGCCATGTATGCGGCCAAGGAAGCAGGCCGCAACAGCTTCAGTTTCTTTACGCGCAGCATGCTGGAGCAGGCTCAGCAGCGTCTGCAACTGGCCGGCGACCTGCGCGATGCGCTCGGCAAGGGGCAGCTTGAGGTGTTTTACCAGCCGATAATCGATGTTGCCAGCGGATTGGCGCTTAAGGCCGAAGCGCTGTTGCGCTGGCGGCATCCGCAGCACGGCATGGTATCGCCGGAACAGTTTATTCCCATTGCCGAAGAAACCGACCTGATTCAGGAGATCGGCGCCTGGGTGTTTCGCGAAGCGGCGGATACCGCCAAACGCTGGAATGCGATGGCCGAACAGGAAGGGATGCGGCAGATTAGCGTCAACATGTCGCCGCGCCAGTTTGTGCGCGGCAACCCGGATGTTCTCTGTATCGAATATTTGCAGGCTATCGGTTTAAATCCCAGGGCTGTGGTCATCGAAATCACCGAAGGCCTGTTGCTCGACGATCAGGCCGATGTGCTGAATAAGTTACGGCATTTTCACGAGGCCGGCATGCAGTTGGCGCTGGACGATTTCGGAACAGGCTATTCGGCGATGGCCTATCTGAAAAAATTCAATATCGATTACCTCAAGGTCGACCGCTCCTTCGTCCGGGATCTCGAAACCGATCCCGGCGACCGGGCGATAGCGGAAGCGATTGTGGTGATGGCGCACCGGTTGGGCTTGAAGGTGATCGCAGAAGGTGTGGAAACCGAGGGCCAGAAAGCGTTGCTGATGGCGGTGGGTTGCGAGTACGTGCAGGGTTACCTGCATGCCAAACCGATGACGGCCGACGCGTTTTTACAGTATATCGTAAGGCAAACGTCGTTCTGATTAGCCAGAGACAAAATATTCGATATACCAACGCTAGTTCCAAAAAATGCGCCCCGTAGAGACGTGATAAATCGCGTCTCTACGGTTGGCTGAAGCATCTGGCTAATCAGGTCCGTTCAAGCCCCATTTGGTGAGCACTCAATTTCAGAACTTGAAGCATATCGGCCGTGACCTTGGTAACCGGTATTAATCAACAGTCCATTGCACCAAGCCGCTGTATGACGTGGCGATGACGATCAAGCCGAAAGCGATGCGGTACCAGGCAAAAATAATGAAATCATGATGGCTGATATAACGCAATAAGGCCTTGATGGCCAATAGCGCGCTGAGGAATGCGGCGACCAGTCCTGCGGCAAAATAGGGGGCGTCGGTTGCCAAGTCCAATAAATCGCGGTGTTTATATAAGTCATAAATGCTGGCGATAATCAACGTGGGAATCGCCAAAAAAAACGAGAATTCAGTTGCGGCTTTGCGGGATAGGCCGAATAACAAGCCGCCGATGATGGTTGCGCCGGAACGCGAAGTTCCCGGAATCAACGCGAAAGCCTGGGCGATACCGAGTTTTAATGCGTCCAATGGGCTCAAATCTTCGACCTCAAGAATGCGGATTTTGTGCTCGCGTTTTTCCGCCCAGATAATTACCAAAGCGCCGACGATAAATGCCAAGGCTACCGGCATGGGCTTGAATAACGCCGCTTTGATGTATTTTCCGAACAGCAAGCCCAGTGCCGCCAACGGCACGAACGCAATCGCCAAGTTAACGGCGAACTTTTGCGCGGGCTTCTGGCTGGGCAAGCCCATAATAACGGCAGCGATTTTGGCGCGATATTCCCAGCACACCGCCAGGATCGCTCCGACCTGAATGACAATTTCAAACAACTTGCCTTTTTCATCGTTAAAGTTCAGCAAGTCGCCGACCAGGATTAAGTGCCCGGTGCTGGAAACCGGCAAGAATTCGGTCAGGCCTTCAACGATACCCAGAATGATAGTTTTAAGTGTTAATAGTATGTCCATGTTTTAACAGTAAGGTGAGTGTAGGGGAGTAAAAACCACGGGTTCCGGTTTTTGGGCGGCTTTATCTATAATAAACCGCCGTGCCGTAAAAAACCAAACATCGCGCCTGCAAAACCCGGATCCGCCATCCCGCTTTCCGCACCAAAATGACTAAAACGGGTGCATTGCCCCCCCCGCATTGTTTATACTATGCGCAACAATCAGAGCGTTTCTAGCCTTGTTTTTACTATTTCAGTAAAATGTCGGGTTGCACTATACTCTTGCACCCTATGGGTAAACCCAACCTACAATTTTTTAATCCATGCATACCCGTCGTAACAGGATCAATCAATGACCAACAGTTTAATCTCAAAAATCACCGGACAGAATGACATCGATCCAGCAGAAACCAGGGAGTGGATTGAAGCCCTGCAAGCCGTGCTGGAACACGATGGCAGCGAGCGAGTACACTTTTTGATTGAACGGTTGGTTGAGGTAACCCGGCATGCGGGATTCGACATCCCTTTCAGCGCCAATACCGCCTATATCAATACTATTCCTGTGGCGCAACAGGCGCAGTTTCCCGGTGACGTGACTATAGAGCACAAGATTCGCGCTTATGTGCGCTGGAATGCGATGATGATGGTGTTAAGGGCGAATAAGCACACCAATGTCGGCGGGCATATCGCCAGTTTTGCTTCGGCAGCGACTCTATATGATGTCGGTTTCAACCATTTCTGGCATGCGCCATCGGATCAACACGGCGGCGATTTGATTTTTACCCAAGGCCACTTAACGCCGGGCGATTATGCGCGTGCCTTTTTGCTGGGACGGTTGACGCTGGATCAGATGGATAATTTCCGTCAGGAAGTGAACGGCAACGGCTTGCCGTCTTACCCTCATCCGTGGCTGATGCCTGACTTCTGGCAGTTCCCGACGGTTTCCATGGGGCTTGGGCCGATCATGGCGATTTATCAGGCGCGTTTCATGCGCTATTTGCAGGACCGCGGTTTTGCCGATACCTCGGATCGTAAGGTCTGGAGCTTTCTGGGCGATGGCGAGACGGATGAGCCCGAATCGTTGGGCGCCATCGGCATGGCCGGACGGGAAAAACTGGACAATCTTGTTTTTGTGATCAACTGCAACCTGCAACGCCTGGATGGTCCGGTGCGCGGCAACGGCAAGATCATTCAGGAACTGGAAAGCGAGTTTCGCGGCGCCGGTTGGAATGTGATTAAGCTGGTTTGGGGGCAACGCTGGGATGCCTTGTTGGCCCGCGATAAAGAAGGACTGCTGGTCGCTCGAATGATGGCCTGTGTCGATGGCGATTACCAGACCTTTAAAGCCAAAGACGGCGCTTACGTGCGCGAGCATTTCTTTAACACCCCTGAATTAAAGGCCATGGTTTCCGACTGGTCCGATCGCGACATCTGGGAACTGAATCGCGGCGGACATGATCCGGTCAAGGTTTTTGCCGCGTTCCATGCAGCGGTAAATCACAAGGGGCAACCCACCGTCATTCTGGCTAAAACCATTAAGGGTTATGGCATGGGCGCATCGGGAGAAGCCCAGAATATCTCTCACCAACAGAAAAAAATGAGCGCCAGTTCGTTAAGTAATTTCCGCGACCGCTATGCGTTGCCGGTAACCGATGAAGAGTTGCACGACCTGCCTTACTTAAGCTTTCCGGAAGGTTCAAAAGAGTTGGCCTACATGCAGCAGCGCCGTACCGATCTGGGCGGACATTTGCCTGCCAGAAGAGCGAAATCTTATGCGCTGGATGTGCCGGTATTGAGCGATTTCAAGCCGCTGCTGGAAGCCAGCGGCGAAGGCCGCGAAATCTCAACCACGATGGCTTTCGTGCGCTTGCTGAACATCCTGGTCAAAGACAAGAATATCGGCAAACGCATCGTGCCGATCGTTCCCGACGAATCGAGGACTTTCGGCATGGAAGGCATGTTCCGGCAACTGGGCATCTGGTCGCAGGTTGGGCAGCTGTATACCCCGCAAGATGCCGATCAGCTGATGTTCTACAAGGAAGACAAGCACGGACAGGTCATGCAGGAAGGCATCAATGAGGCGGGCGGATTGTGCGACTGGATTGCGGCGGGCACCTCGTATTCAACCCATAACGTGCCGATGATTCCGTTCTTTATTTATTACTCGATGTTCGGCTTCCAGCGGGTTGGCGATTTAATCTGGGCGGCCGCCGATCAACGCACCCGCGGCTTTTTAATGGGCGGCACGGCAGGCAGGACCACGTTGAACGGCGAAGGTCTGCAACATGAAGACGGACACAGCCATTTGATGTCGGCGACCGTACCCAACTGCGTATCCTACGATCCGACTTATGCGTATGAACTGGCGGTGATTATTCAAGACGGTTTACGGCGCATGTATGTCGAACAGGAAGATGTTTTCTATTACATCACCGTGATGAACGAAAATTATGAGCATCCGGCAATGCCCAAAGGCGTGGAGCTGGATATACTCAAAGGCATGTACAGCTTTAAGAAAGGCGCTAAAAAGAAAGC
>JBAQYH010000723.1:0-6513 GCA_049299935.1 Methylobacter sp.
AAGCTGGAGCTTCCAACACCGAATTCCCAAGCTGGAGAAGCTGTGAAAGTATTATCCAAATTAGGCTGAAAGGGTTATTTACCACAGAGAACACGAAGGACACGGAGAAAATAATCCCATTAATTCAATACATTAAAAACTCCGTGTTCTCTGTGTCCTCCGTGGTTAGTCTCTTAAACCGAATACTTTCACAGCCTCTGGAGCTTGGGAACTAGCGAAAACAAGCGAAATTTACGCCCCCTCTTCCTTCATCGCTTTTTGCACAGCAGGACGCGCGGAAATTTTAGCGGCATAGTCCGCCAGCACCGGCCAACGCGAAATATCGACATCGACATAAGCTCCCCAGCCCAGCATCACAAACAAATAGGCATCGGCCACCGTAAAATGCTCGCCAAGCAAAAATGCATGCTTCGAAAGATGCGCCGCGACGGTTCCCAGACGCGAAGTCAGCGTAGCGATCGCTATTTGTTTATAGGCTTCAGGCGTAGCCGAATTAAACAACGGTCCAAAGCCTCCTTTATGAATCTCGGTTGAAATAAAATTCAGCCATTGTTGCAACTGATAACGCTCGAATGTGCCTGCCGGCGGGGCTAATTCTTTTTCCGGCGCCTGATCGGCAAGATACTGCACAATAGCGGGGCCTTCCATCAGCTTGTTGCCGTCGTCAAGGACCAGCACCGGCACGTAACCGTTAGGATTTATCAACCGGAAATCTTCGCCGGCTCCGGTACGCTTGAGCTGCAAATCGACTTCAACCAGTTCAATCGGCAGTTCCGCTTCGCAGGCTGTGATATGCGGCGATAGCGAACATGCGCCTTTGCTGTAATAGAGTTTCATGGTTTTTTCCTCTGGGCTGTATTAACAAACAAGGCTGATCAGTCTTGATCTCAGTTTGAAGCGCGATGTTGACTGCATCAGCGAGGGTCGGCGCATAGTTGTCTACGCCAAAATCGGATCGTTTGATAGTCGTCGCCGCAGGTGATTTTCATGGCGATCTTATTCCTTCCGCAATGAAAACAATCTACCACCAAAGACACCGGCTTGGTAATACCGTGCAAGCTTAAATTATCATCAACGACAATGAGTTAGTCTTAATTAAAGCGGTGTTATCCAATGAAAAGGAATCTGTAGATAATGGATTCGGACTATTGGCTTATTTCGTACATGTGACTTTGCGGACGTGCCGTGCGCGCCAAAGAGGAATTTAAGTTAAGCTTCGATTCAATCCCAAGCTACGTAGAAGGCGGGCACGGCGCGCCCTACGCTGGGATAACTTCACTCGTGAATTACAGCCGCCGTTTCCGCATCGACTTTCTTTAGAAAAGGCGCAACAAGCAGCGATGCCGCAAACATAACGGCGATAACTTGAAACAGGTTGTTAAAGGTCATCACTTCCGCTTCCCGCAACGCAAGCCCGGTGATTTGTTTTATTGCGATCGAATCAGGATCAGGTAAATTCATTTGCGCCATCGACTCGGTTAACCCTTCCAGCATTTGCTGCGCCTGATAACTGGTTGCGGTCACCGATTCGCGCAACGCCGCATAATGCGCTTTAGTTAAATAAATCATTTGCGTGTTGGCGACCGCAAGGCCGATCGCGCCGCCCAGATTACGCATCAGGTTATAAAGCCCGCTGGCGTTCTTGACTTCTTCGACCGGCAACCGGCCTAAGGCCAGCGTGTTGATCGGCAGGAAACACAGCATCAAGGCGGTGCCCCGGATGGCCTGCGGCCAGAAAAATTCCCAATAGCCGGATTCGACGGTTAAATTGCCATTCATCCACGAACCCAGCGCAAACAGGCTAAGCCCGATGCACAGCATCCAACGCAAATCCATTTTTTTCTCCATCGGCCCGGCGATAAACGCCGACAGCAATTGGAATATGCCGACGACCATCAGGTAGTAGCCGATTTGCAGGCTGTTAAGGCCTTTAACGCTGGACAGATAAATCGGCGTTAAATAAATGATCGTATAAAGCCCCACGCCCAGCACAAAGCTGTAGCCGCAGCCGACCGCAAAATTGATGTTGCGGAATGCATATAGATCGATGATCGGGTGTGGGTTTTTTAATTCCCAAATCAGCATAACGATGCCGCTGACGATCGCAACTATCGTCAATGCGACAATCAGGGTGTCTTCAAACCACTGCTTGCTTGCGCCTTCTTCCAGCACGAACTGCATACTGCCCAAGAACACGGCAATCAGGGCTATGCCGACAAAATCGATTTTCTGCAACAGCGCCCAGTCGGGCCGGTCAATATCAAGATACTTCCACACCATGATGCAGACGATGATGCCGGGGATGATGTTGATCAAAAACAGCAATTGCCAGTTGTAGGTCTCGGAAAGAAAACCGCCCAGCACCGGCCCGATAGTCGGCGCCATGGTCACGACCAAACCGAGCACGATGGTCATCGCCGGTTGCAAGCGCGGCGGAAACAGCATGAAGATCACGGTAAAGGTCATCGGAATCATCGCGCCGCCGATAAAGCCCTGCAAACAGCGAAACACGATCATCGACGGCAAATTCCAGGCGAATGCGCACAGCAGGCTGGCCAGGGTGAATCCGCCTGCCGAGATGACATAGAGATAGCGGGTCGAGAACACCCGGCCCAGCCAGCCGGACAACGGAATAATGATGACTTCGGCAATCAGGTAAGAGGTCTGCACCCAGGCGATTTCGTCCTTGGTCGCGGACAGCCCGGCCTGGATTTTCTGCAACGAACTGGCGACGATTTGGATGTCCAGCACCGCCATGAACACGCCGATCGCCATACTGAAAAAACCGATCCACTGGCCGAGGGTCAGCGGCGTTTCTGAGGGCTGTTGATCTGTCATTACCACGGGATTAACCTGGAAAAATTAATTTTGGCCACGAAAGACACGAAAAGCACGAAAAGCACGAAAAGATTCAAGCAGATACCAAGCAGCAGATTGTTGCCAAAAAGTTGGGATTTGAAATACATATATTTCGTGGCTTTCGTGCTTTTCGTGGACTTTAGAATTAATGCACTTTGACTTTGACTTCGGCCGACAAGCCCGGCCTTAGCAACGGGATATGCCCGGACGCATCGAAGACTATTTTTACCGGCACCCGGCGCACGATTTTGGTGAAGTTGCCGGTCGCGTTTTCCTCGGGCAGGATGCTGAATTCGGAACCGCTGGCCGGCGAAAAACTGTCCACCTTGCCGGTCAATTCAAGATCGGGATAGGCGTCCACTTTAACCGTGACCGGCTGCCCCAAGCGCATATGTTGCAGCTGGGTTTCCTTGAAATTGGCCTCCACCCAGATTTTGCTGTTTTGCACCAGGGAGGCCAACGCGACGCCGGGGCGAACCAATTGCCCAAGCTGCACGCCGCGGTTGCCGATGATGCCGTCTAGCGGGGCTTTGACTTGGGTATGCTCGAGGTCGATTTTCGCCAAGGTTAATTGTGCCTGGGCGTTTTCCAGACGTGCTTCGGTTTCGGTGATTTCAATGTCGAGGGTCGCTAACTGGCTGTGTTCGGCACTGGCTGAGGCCTGGGAACCTCTCAATTCGGCTGCCGCCTGTTTGGACTCCGATTGAACTTTATCCAGGGATTGCCTGGCCGCCGAGCCGCGGTCAATCAAGTTATTAAAGCGTTGCAAGTCTTTTTGGATTTGCTCCCGCTTGGCCTGCACCGCCGCTATATTGGCGCCCGCCGTTTCGATATGCGCCCGCTGCGAGGTTTTCATCGCCCGTAGCCGCTCGATATGCGCCATTTGTGCGCTGACATCGGCCGCCGCCTGGCTGACTTTAGCCTGGTAATCCCGGTCATCAATCGTTACCAGAACGTCATCTTGCTTGACGGCCTGATTGTCGTTGACGGCTATCTGCGTCACATAGCCCTGCACTCTGGGGCTGATTAACACGATATTGCTGTGCAGATAGGCGTCGTCGGTAGTCTCATATTGCCGGCGATCCACCAGCCAGTAGCCGGTTCCCGCAACTAAAGGAATGACTAGCAATAAAATCAGTAAAACAGAACGAAAGCTGGGCATAAAACGACCTTGATAAACTAAACGGTTTAGTTTAGTCTAGCGTATCTTCAGGCATTACGCAAAAATGTGTAATTATTCAGCCACGGATTGGCACAGATGAACGCTGACAAGCTATCTTACCAACTTGTTGGAAATTGGTCGCTGTCGCCGAACCTACCGTTGGTTAAGCGGCGAGTTGTAATAAACCGTAAAAAATAATCCGTTTAATCTGCACTAATCTGTGGCTGAATAATTATCTCAAACTTAACAAACAAATGACTTCAGAACCCACCGACCCCAAACGCCAAGCCATTCTTGCCGGCGCAACCCGCATGTTCCTGGCGCACGGCTACCGTAACGTCAGCATGGACAAAATCGCCCAGGCCGCGCCGGTCTCCAAGGCCACCCTTTACAACCATTTCGACAGCAAAAACGCCCTGCTCGCGGCAGTCATTTCCGGTCTTTGCGAGTCTTTATTGCAAACCATGACCCAGGCGACTATCGAGTCGGATGATGTGGAAAGTAACCTGACCCAAATCGCGACATCCGCAGTGGATCTGATGTATGCCGAAGACGCCTTGGCCATTTACCGGCTGGTGATCGCGGAAAGCCCCGATTTCCCGGAACTGGGTCAATTGTTTTATCAGAGCGGCCCGCAAGCCGCATTGACACAGCTGGAAGATTATTTCCGGCGCTTGAATGCGAGCGGCAGCTATAACATCGCCGATCCTGTCTTTGCGGCGGATGCATTTTTCAGCATGCTGAAAGGCGATCTGCATTGCCGTTGCCTGCTGTCGAAAACGTTGCGGCCTTCCGCTGACGACAAAAAACGTCTGGTCTCACAGGTCATTGCTTTTTACATGCGAGGAATGCTCCATGCTGAATCATAAAAATCCTTTAGCCGGTTTGTTAATGTTTCTGGCTGTAACGGCAGCCTCGGCGGAAACACTGGAAGACGCCTGGGACAGCGCTATCAATAACAACCACCAAATCAAGTCGGCGAAAGCCGATACCGGCGCCTCCGAACAGCAGTTGCAGTCTGCCAAGGGACAGCGTTTGCCCGATCTTAACGTGAGCAGCGGTTACACCCAGTATAGCGAAACACCGGCAGCAAAAGCTCAAATTGCGGGCCAGTCGGCCCAGTTCAGCACGTCTCAGGCCGGCAGCGTAAAAGCCCAGGCAATAGCTTCGGTGCCGCTTTTCACCAGCGGGCGCATCAGCCACAACATTGATGCTGCCGAAGCCTCGCTGCAAGCGGTTCAATCCAATGAAACCACCTCGGTGTTAAATATCAAAATGCAGGTCGCCGAAGCCTATATCACGGTATTGCGGATGGAAAGCGCGTTGCAGGTAGCCCAAAGCCATGCCGATACGCTGGGGTTGCACATCAAGGATGTGAACAACCTGTTCGATCAAGGCATGGTTGCGCGCAATGACGTATTGGCGGCTAATGTCGAACTGGTCAATGCCCAGCAGCTGGTCGTGCAGGCAAGCAATCAACTGGATATTGCCAAGGCGCGCTATAACCAGTTGCTGGACCGGAATCTTGCCGATCAGGTTACGCTGGCGCATCAGTTCCCGGACGCTCCGCAAGGCACATTAAACGACCTGAGCGGCAATGCGTTAAAACAACGTCCCGAGCTGGTCTCATTGGCTCAGCAAATAGAATCGCTCGGTCAACAGGCGCAAGGCGTAAAGGCCGGTTTGTTGCCGCAGGTCTCCGTCAACGGCGGCTATCAATACCAGGAAAACCGCTATCAGGCCTTTGAAGGGATGTGGATGGCGAACGTCGGTATGGATTGGAAAATATTCGACGGCAGTTCCGGCCATCGCAGCGATGCGCTTACCCGGCAAGCTATTGCCTTAAAAGAACAGCGCGACGACTTGTCCAGCATGATCGGCTTGCAAGTACGCCAAGCCTGGCTGGATATTCAGGAGGCGCAAAAACGTATCGCTGTGACTCAGCAAGCCATAGCGCAAGCCGATGAAAATTTAAAAGTCACCACCGACCGCTACCAGCAAGGCCTGTCCACCAACACCGATGTGCTAAAGGCGGAAGATTTGCGCACCACCACCCATGGCAATTTCAACAATGCCAATTATGATGCCGCATTAGCTGCATTGCATTTGCGGCGTGCGGTGGGTGTTTTGTAAACGGCGATTGATCCACGAAAGACACGAAATCAATATCTTAATTGATTAAATCACTCACCCTTCCGGCGATGATCTTGATCTACAGCTCGGCATCCTTTTATATTTTTCGTGCTTTTTGTGCCTTTCGTGGACTAACTGTTAATAGATTTACGGATTAAACGGCTGAACATCGCCCGGCTTCCGCAGCATTTTATTCACTTCGTCAAGATGCAGCTCTTCGTCGACAATCATGTCCCGCGCATACTCCTCCAGCAGCACGGAAACACCTTCCGCCACCTTCAGCAGCTCAAAATAGGCAGCCACCGCTGCTTTCTCATGTTCCAGGCTTTCCCTGAGAATATCGCCAATATCATGCTTGG
>JBAQYH010000724.1:0-3586 GCA_049299935.1 Methylobacter sp.
CGCATGGCCGATAGCGCCGGTTTGTTGGCCGTTGATGGTTGCGCCGAACGACTGGCAGCAATCTTCAATCAGTTTCAGGTTATGCTGGTCGCATAGCTGCTTAATCGCTGTCATGTCCGCCGGTTGGCCGAACAAATGCACCGGCATGACCGCTTTGGTTTTGGGGGTGATTGCCTTGGCTATGGCTTCCGGCGAGATATTGAAAGTCTTGGGATCTATATCGACAAAAACGGGAATCGCACCGACATATTTAATGGCTTCCGCAGTCGCAATAAAGGTGAACGCGGTGGTAATCACTTCATCGCCCGCACCGATGCCTTCGGCGATCAATGCAAGATGCAGCGCATCGGTTCCCGAAGCCACGGCTATGGCGTGTTTAACGCCCAGATACTCAGCCGTTTCTTTTTCAAAGGCTTGAACATTAGGGCCTAAAATAAACGAACAATTTTCGATTGTTTCAGCCAGCCCCCGCTCAATTTCATCTTTGATTTCAGCGTATTGAGCCTTCAGGTTTACCATTGGTATCATGTTTTTATTGCCTTTGTGTTTATCAATTATTGGGTGCAATCTGTAGGGCGTGCCGTGCGCGCCTTTCCCGAAACTTAAAAAAACTGTGCTATCTCTTCGACGCGCACGGCGCGCCCTACTCGATTAACATTTTGTTTGTTCTATATTTTTCGTAACTACTTAGCGCGAAGCACAACATCCCTCTCCATCAGGAGAGGGAGTAAGTCTTCAGAGATTTGCCAGTTTTTCGATTCGCTGCGTACCATTTACGCCGAACATCGTAAAGGTACGCAAGCGTTCCCTGCATGCCTATTTAAACGTTTCGGACGGGACAATATGCCCCGTCCGGCTGTAGCAAAATACTTATTCGCCTAATAACCGGGTGATGGCTATCGCAGTCTCCAGCGCCCTTTTCCCCGCTTCGCCGGAAACCAGCGGATTTTCACCGGTCTGAATGCAATTAACGAAATGCTTGATTTCTTCCAGCAGCGCATCGCCGCTTTCAAAAATGGATTCTTCGGTTTCTATCTCGGGAATGCCGGGAAACATTTCTTTTTTACCGGTGCGGTGTTTGGTTAAGACACGATTCTGGAAGTCCACGGAAACGTAAGAAGACGGCCTGAACATGCGCATTTTGCGCTCCATCTTCATGCTGATCCGGCTGGCCGTCACATTAGCGACGCAACCGTTTTTAAATTTCAACCGGGCATTTGCAATATCGGTGCCTTGCGTTAAAACCGCCGTGCCGCTGGCATCGATGCGCTCCACCTCGGAATCGACCAAGGCTAAAATAATATCGATGTCATGGATCATTAAATCCAAAACCACGCTGACATCGTTGGCGCGCGGATTAAACGGCGACAACCGGTGGGATTCGATGAACAGCGGCTTCTCTTCCTTATCCAGCCCCAATACCGCCGGGTTAAACCGCTCCAGATGCCCCACCTGCAAAATCAGATTCTTTTCCTTGGCGATGGCGATCAACTCATCGGCTTCCTCAACCGTCACAGTAACCGGTTTTTCAACCAGCACATGAGTACCGGCATTGAGAAAATCCTTGGATACCTTGTGATGCAGTGTCGTAGGCACGACGATGCTGACCGCATCGACTTCACCCAACAGGGATTGATAGTCTGTCAGCGCTGCGGCACCGTATTTTTCGGCGACCTCTTTAGCCGCCTCCTGATTAATATCGACCACGGCAACCAGCTCGCAATCAGGCAACGACGCATATTTTTGTGCGTGAAACTTGCCCAGGTAACCCGTACCGATAACCGCGCATTTTAATTTTTTCATCTGCTTATTTTACATCCTGTCTGCTTGCGCCCCTGCGGTAGGGGGTGATCTTGTTAACCGGTATTGTAAACTATCAATATATATTCAGAAAATTTTGTGCCGGCCTTAGCTCATTTTTAATATTGCGACAAAAAACATTTAAAGATTTTGCCAAACAGCTCTGATATTCTCGCGTAGAGATTTATTAGACTTCATTTACCGCCTAAAAACGGAACCCTAGCCAATGGAGAAGATGTCATGCCCGACAAATACACGGATGATACCGAACTCATAAAAAAAGCGGCTCGATCAATTCTGAAGGATGAAATCAAGCATCTTCAGATAGTGCCTTCCGTCGCCATCAAACTACTAAATCTAACCAACGACGACAACGCCAAAATCGAAAACTTATCCCGGATCATAGAAACGGAACCGGTGCTGGCCGCAAAAATTCTAAAACAGGTCAATTCTGCCGCATACGCCTTACCCAATAAAATAACCGCCATTAACCGGGCAGTGACTATGCTGGGTTTTTCCGTCGTGCGCCAGCTTGCGATAAACCTGCTGTTTTATAACAAGCTGATACAACAAAAATCCAAGCAAGCATTCGACTTATTATTTTTCTGGCAACATTGCCTTTATGTAGCCTCATTAAGCAAGCGCATAGCCTTGGCGCTTAAGCATCCTGACCCGGACCTGGTTTATACGGGAGGACTTTTACACGATATAGGCAAAGTGGTTCTGGAAAACTACGGGCGAGTCACTTACAGCGATTTTATCGGTTCCATGGGAAAAAGCGGACATTCATCCATCGAAGAAGAGCGGCGTTTTTTCGGGATAACGCATACCGAAATGGGACACGTTTTTTGTCTGGAATGGCAATTACCGACATCAATCCTGGCAATCGTAACCCATCACCATAACCAGCCGGCCGAGACATCGCCATTCGCTAAATTTAAAACGGAAACCGCTATCGTTTCCTTCGCAAACTATATCGCCTGGATACAGGGCATAGGTTCGGCCATTCACGATAGCCACCCGGCATTACAGAGCGCTGTACTGGAGGCCATTGATATTAACCAACTGAATCTTGAAACCCTGCTGCAACAGGTCGATCAGGATTTGCAAAGCACGCGGGAATTCTATGACATCCGTCTGCCCGGTTTAACCACGTTAAGGGCCACGCTGGTCAAAACCACCATCAACTTGAGCCAGATAAGCCCGGATAAACCTTTAGCTGTCGACTATAAAGCCAACAAGGCATCAACCAGTTTAACCGCGCCCCATCACAGCCTTAATCCTGAAGAATTCATACCCCGGACGCTTGAGGCAATACAGGACGAGTTTTCCTTTGACCGCAGCATTATGCTCACCGTCGACCCTAAACGTCGCTGCCTGATCGCGACATACTGGTGGCCGCAATCAATATTGCCGGACAATCTGCAACCCTTTGAGATAGACATCAGCGGCATTACCGGCTTGTTATTAAACTGCCTGCGCGAAAAAAAAGCCGTTATCATCAACACCCAAGTAGAGCCGGACAACCAATTAATTCAACGGCTGAAGACTACCGAGTTTATCGTTATACCGGTACTACATCACAATCGTCTGGTCGGTGTGCTTTATGCCGATAATTCGCTGTCAAAAAAACCGATGCACGAACAACTACTACGGGAAATCACGCCCGTTGCCTATGAATTGGGCATAGCCATATCCAATGCCCAACAATATGACCTGGAGAAAAAACACGCGCAGCTCGATCATTTAACACAGCTTTTCAACAAGCGAATGGTCAACCATTTCC
>JBAQYH010000725.1:0-8429 GCA_049299935.1 Methylobacter sp.
CTTGTGTATAACGGTGAGCGCGGAGCGTGGGAACCATAAAGCAATGATATCGATTTTATCAATGTGCTTATTGATGTTTAGGAACGGGCATGAAACAACTTGAGCATTTGATTCTCCTCACTCCAACCCTCTCGGCAATTGCTCCTGCATTGCTCTACTACCTACATCCATGTAGGCATCCATCAGGAGAGGGAGCAAGTTGCCGAAGTTATTTCGAACGCATTCCTTAGTCTGAGATTGAACAAGCGCTCGCAAAGGACGATCGATGAAGCCTGGCAATCTGCGATGTTAAGCGTCCCGGCCCGCATCAAACAGGTGGTAACGGTTCTTTCCCGCCTGTTTGGCTTGGTACATGGCTTGATCGGCATGGCGCATCAGTTGGTCCGCGTCGGCTTCATCCTGGGGATAGACCGTTACGCCGATGCTGGCAGACACATGCAACGCTGACTCGTCCACCATCACTGGATCAGCGGCGGCCTGTAACAGACGCGCGAGCATCAATTCGTAATCCTGCGGCTGCTCCAGATCGACCAATACAGCCACGAACTCATCGCCGCCAATGCGGGCCAGGGTGTCGCCCTCGCGTAACGCCGCCTTCATCCGGTTGCCGACAATAACCAGCAATTGATCGCCGACCGCGTGACCGTGGCTGTCATTTACTGCCTTGAAGCCATCCAGATCCAGAAACACCACCGCTAGAGATCGGCTGTGCCGCTGGCTCCGGATCATGGCCTGTTGCAGCCGGTCGGCGAGTAACACGCGATTGGGCAAGCCCGTTAATACATCGTAATGAGCAATATGCTCAAGCTGCTGTTGGTATGCTTTCATTTGCGTAATGTCGGTAAATAGCGCGACATAGTTTTGAGTGTTTCCTGCAACATCGTATACAGTGCTGATGGTAAGCAGCTGCGCATACGTCTCGCCGTTTTTGCGTCGATTCCAGATTTCACCGTACCAGTGACCCTGACAGGTAAGAGCCTGCCACATCGCAGCGTAGTATTCTTGCGCTTGCAGGCCGGACTGGAGCAGGCGCGGGTTTTGACCTAGAGCCTCTTCGCGGCTGTAGCCGGTGATGCGGGTAAAGGCATCGTTAACCTCGATGATGGTGGCGTCGGCATCGGTGATCAAGATGCCTTCCCGGGCGTGAGTGAAAACGTTGGCCGCGAGTTGCAGACGCGTTTCCGCCTGCTTGTGTTCGGTAATGTCCGTGTTGATGCCAAGCATGCGCAAGGGTTTGCCCCGATCGTCGCGGAACACCTTGGCAACGGCTTTGATGTACCGAATGTCGCCGTTTGGCCAGCGCACCCGGAATTCCGTGTCGAAAGGCTTTTCACCCGAAAGCGCGGCTTCAACTTCGCTATCCCCGCGTTCAAGATCATCCGGATGTAAGGATTGCCTCCAAGCTTCCTCGGTGCCGGAAAAGTCTTCGCGCTTGATATGATAGAGCGCGTACATCGAATCGTCCCATATCATCTCCTGTGTTTGCAGATTCCAATCCCAGATACCGACGCCATTATGAAGCGCGGCTAACGCCAGACGTTGCTCACTTTCATGGAGTGCCTTATCCGTCACTTTAATCCGCTGGTAGGTGCGGGCGTTCTCAATGGCCAAGCCGCAGACACCCGCGATAGTCAGGGCCAAGTTGAGGTAGTTCTCGCGAAATTCCGGGAAAGCCAGCCGTTCGACGGCGATCAGGCCCAGCAGCTGTCCGCCTCGGACAATGCGCAGCAGAAAGCCTCGGCATTCAGGCATCCAGGCATAATCGGTATCCAGTCCCTGCATCTGCTTTAGTAGCGCGGATGGAAGAGTATGTTTAGGGTCGGATACCCCGTTTTCGACCCGAAGATAGTGCAGTTCCTCCGGGGCGAACAGCATACGGAACAGGTCTTCAATGGAAGAGATGACCTCCTCTTCGCTCATTATCTGGGTCAGGCGGGAAAGGCAATCGATAGTCATCGCATGGTCTGCCAACTCACGGGCACGCCGGTCATCGTGGACGAGGCGCGCACGCTGTTCTTCTTGCAATCGCCACTCCATTACTATTTTAGTTAGCAGGAGTCTGGTGTGGTCGATGCCAACGGGAATGCGGGTGCTCGGCAGGTTCGCTGTTTCGGCCAATGCGGCCAGATGTGCGGGTGCTTGGGGATCTATGCCGGTATCCAGCAGCACCAATTCCTGGGCAAAATCCTGGAAAAATCCCCGGCAATTTTCCGGAGTGAAGCCCATGTCCGCCAAGCGTCCCGGCCAATCTTCCAGCCAGGCCGGAGTGATCAGGTAAGCGCCGCGCTCGATAGCGTCAGCCACCAGCGTGGCGCCGGCGACAAGATGGAAACACTGTTCCTGATGCAGCAGGCGGACCGGCGGCCAAGCCGGGGGCGGTTCCCCCAATCCGCCAAGGCATGCGCGACCCAACACCGCAACTTGAGTGCAGTCTTCGTCCAGCAGCGGGCGCAGGTCATCCCAGCTTGCCGGTGGGCGGCCGCAACGGACCGGGAAGGCGGCAGCTGTTACGTCATTCCAACCTTCGGCAGCAATGGCGGCGGCAATCTCGCGATGGAAGCTGTGGCAGCTAAGGATACAGAGTTTGCCGGGCATGAAGGATGCCGTGGTCATTATTCGATCCAGTCCAGCGGATAGCGTCCCCAGCGTTCGACGGCATCGCCGATAGCCAGCAGCACCTCGTCCGGAACCTGCCAGGGAATCTCGCCGTGGTTGTCGGACAGGATAAAACCGCCGCCGCGTCCGGCTTTGGCAATGGCGCGCTTCACCTCTGTCTCGGCCTGCTCTGCGGTCCAGCGCCGCATTTCTATGCCGTTGAGGTTGCCCAGCAAGGTCAACTTGCCTTGGGCTTCCACCTTGAGCTCCGCCAGATCTTCCAATGCGCTGACGCCCAGCGCGGCGGTGCCGGTGGCGGCAATATCGTCGACGATGGGCAGGCCGCGACCGGAAGCCAGATGGGTGGCGACAGGGCCGTTGATGCGCGCCAACGTACGCTTGGCAACCTGCTGCCCGGTCTTCAGGTAAAGCTCCCTGGGAACGACGGTGGTCGAAGAAACCGGGTCGAAATAACAGATAGCGGTCGCTCCCGCCGCCAGCTGAGCATTGCTCCATTCCACGCAAAATTCCTCATTGGCCCGCATCAGGCGCTCCAGCCGTTCCGGCTGTTCGTAGATCAGCTCGATGTAGCGGTCGAAACCCATCTGTATGACCGGCAGCGAAAAAGGCGAGGTGGCAACCGCAATGATCGGCACGCTGTCGCCGACCCTTGCTTTCAGTTGCCGAATGGTGTCCAGGACGCGTGTCAGGCAGGGAGCATCCGCCACCCTCGGCGGTTGTAAATGATCGATGTCCTCGGGGCCGCGAAGCAGAGGGGCGCCCGTATTGGGCGGGCAATCCAGCTGGTAGATAACCTCGCCGCCCCAGGCTTCCAATTCGAGCGGAACATAAAAGAAGGGGTAGAGGCAGTCGCTACGGTATTTTTTCAGCAGGCGCATCTGGCCTTCGACGACATGGTCGGCGCGTGAAAAATAGTCCTCAATGGACAAGCCCAATTCCTTGGCGCCTTGCAGTGCGGTAAGCAGAAATAGCGGCACCCGGTCGGGTTCCTTGTGGTTCAGGGCGGTCAACACCCGTTGCATGGAATTCATGCCATTTCTCCGGCCCAGTGCTGGACGATGGCTACGGCATCTGCTGCCGATAAGCCCATGGCGTCGGCGCCGACTTCATGCCAAAGCTCGGAATCGAACTGGAACGGCGCACCTCCGACCAATATCTTCAGTTGAGCGCCGCGGTCATCCAGGGCCTTGCGCAAGTCCCGTATCTTGAGGGCGGACGGCATCATCAGCACCGAAATCAACAAAATGCGAAGTTTGTCTGCAATGACCCGTTCCACTAGCTCGTCCACATCCATGCGGCCGTAGTTAAACAACTCAAAGCCGCTGGCGCGCATGACCGAGTATACGATGCGTTGGCCCAGCATGTGGTAATCGTTGAGAACCACGATCGCTTGCCGTGGCTGGTGTTTGCGGTCAGGATCGCTGGGCGGGAGAACCTGTTCTACCAGCTCCTCGCAAAAACGGCCGCTCATGTAGATTTGGGAAAGTGCGATGGAGCCTTCATTCCAGTGCCGGCCGATCTGTTCCAACGCCGGTACAATGACCCGTTCCACTACTTCGATAGGGGAATGTCCGCGTAACGCTTGCTGGAACAATGCCTTGGCCTTGATTTGGTCGAGGGATTCCAGGGCTTCCCGAAAATCCTGTATTAATTCTTCCATAATTAAAGGCTCTATGTTTGCACTAAGATTATTGCAGTAAGTCATTCTGCATAGTTAATTATACATTAGTGTAAGTAAAAACGTACAAGATAAGCGTCCTCTGATATAAGCAGGTCTGACAAATATTTAAATCTTGTTCATGCAGGAGGATGGACGCAGTCAGGAGTATAAATGATTCCTTAGACGCTGTTTAAAAACCTAACAAATTCAGCGTAAAAGACGGTGTACCCGGTCATTTCGATAAATACCCCGGACGTATCGGTCAGGCGTGCATAATCCTTGAAAAATGTTCCAGTTTATAACCGACCGGCTTGACACGGCGGGCCGAATTTTTTCCGTTCGCCTTTCGGCAAGCGCTCAAGAAACAACTTTTTTGCCTTAAAAATAAATGACTTGAAAAGGAATGGAAACACAGGAAATTGATTCAAACAGCGGCTGTCATGCCACCGAAGGGGCTTGCTTTGCGCAGGGAGAACGGAAAAAATTCATCGGATCCACGTCGGGAAGTTATTACTGACTTTTCAAAGGCATGACGATGCGGGAACAGGCCGCGCTTAATTCCGGGTAAACATCTTCAGGCCTTTTTTCGTAACGCCTGGAGAAATGAAACGGCACCAGTTGTTTGACATCGGCGGCGGTTGCAATCTCGCCGCAGGCCCGCGCGGTCAGATGGCCGGTTCTCCGTGCCTGGTCGATGTCGTCTTCCAGAAAGGAAGCTTCGCAGAAAAAGAAGTCGGCCTTGTGCGCCAATGCGGTCAGCGCGGCGCGGTTGGTTGCCGTATCGGCCAGATCGGTCGCATAAACCAGTTTTTCGCCGGGCGTGACGGTAAGGAGAAGGTCGCCCAGTTCTCCCGCCACCCGGCTGCTGTTATCGGGCAGCCGGATCATCGCTGCGGTATCGCCTGCGCCGATGACCCGTTTCAGTTCGTTCAGCCAGGGCCCGGCATCTAATCCCAAGGTTTTTAGAACGGTATTATCGACGTTGAATTTGGCCTTGCTCTCGAAGGCATAGGCCTGCACCGGCGTGTGGTGATCCAGCGTAACCGTGCGGACAGTGAACAGCGGGTCGTCCACGATCAATCCTTCGGCAAACTGAATTTCGGGGAGAGCGACGCAATCCCCGCAGCCCGTCTGAATACGAGCCCGTTGCAGCCGGTTGCCGTGAATTTCGGCGATTTCGAAGCGCGGTCCGGTATCCCCGATGCGATCCCAAAGGACGCCGTCGATCATGCCTTTGATATGGCCAATCAAACCCGGCGGGCCGAAAATGCGGCAGCTTGGAAAATCGCCGACCCGGGAGCGCAGCAGCCACAAGAAGCCGCCGATATGATCGATATGGGCATGGCTGATGAAAACGTCGCTGACTTGATGGGCGATTCGGGTGGACAATCTGCCCGAATCGCCCAGGTCGAACAGCAGGCTGCGTTGCTGCTGGTGCAGGCGAAGATGCAGCAGCGGGTCGCCGAACACGCCGTTGATCATCGTTGCGTACATGCTCCGCATTTTAACCGCAGGCCTGGGCCCGCCGCTGTAATCCGTCGCCGGGTAAGGCATCGCGTCGGGCGGCGGCAAAAATTGCAGGTTGCCGGAAGCAAACGGCGTGGCGCTGACCAGCAGGCCGTTTTTTTCGCAACGGGCATCGCGCACCAGCAATGTCCGGGTCGTTGCCGCAGCCGCAGGCAGCCGGGCGTGAAGTTTGCCGTCTTGCAGCGCGATGATCTCGCCGATGCTGACGGTTCGCTCGGTATCGACAAAGGCGCATTGGCGGCCGGTCCAGGCATCCGGGACATCGATTGGCGGCGGCGAACCGATCAAGCGAAGATCGACAACATCGAGCGTTATCTCGTCGGCGGCGGAGAGGTAAGTCCGCCATTGCCCGGTTCGTTTGTGCGCCCTGGTCTTTTGGCCGGGACGGCAGGCCTCAGGATGGGCATGCACCGGCAGGATGCGGACGCCCAACGACAACAGTTCGTTCATTAACGGCAGCGGTTTCGACAGGCGGTTCAGCACCAACACGGTATCGATTTTCAACAGCTCGACCATGCCGGTCAGCAATTCCGAACCCGCAATGCCCCGGACCACGCCGGGGGCGTCGATCAGCATCAAGCCCAGGGGAGCCTTTTGCATTAACCGGCTGACAGCCGACAACAGCGGCAGGCGAAAACGGCCTGCATCCAGCGTACAAAGCGCTTCAAATGCCGACACTTGCCAGCCGGACTCCCGCCACTGTCCCAGAGATACGGTGCCGGGCACACCGAAGCCGGGCGATCCGGGATCGGCGGCGATGCAGAAGCAGCTTAGGCCTTTTTCGGAAAATATCCGCGCGAGTTCGCCAGTCAGCGTGGATTTGCCGATACCGGTCTCGCCAAACAGCAAAATCCTTTGCCCGCCGCTCAGCAGTTGCTCGGCGAGGCTTGAAGGGCAATAGGGCGATAACGGGAGTGGCGCGGGATGGGGCATGGCGGCTACCTGTGCTGGATCGTTTGCTACTATCGCAGAAAACCCAGGTCAGTGGCAATTATGGCAAGCGGGATTGTTCACAGGCTCAACCCGACCCTAAGCGGTTTTTTACAACATCGGTTTGATCGGCTTGTTAGTGTCATAGAACAGACGGTCGTTAAGATAAAAAGAAAACCTAGCTCATTCTCCCGAGATATACTGTTAAGAGTTTGAAGATGTTCAATTGAATTATTGTCTCGTAGATGCGCCTCAAGAGATGATACAAAGAAACCTAAATCACTTTTTAATTTCCTTAAACATGAGCAATCCCAAGCAGTCCACGGTCATTTACGGCGATTCACACTTTATTGAGGACATGGGCGTACTTACGACGCTCTGCCTTCTGCATGATGAGGTGCTTCTCTTCGGTAGTAAATCACTTGATGAACATCTTAATGATTACTGGAAAAAATCAAATATCAGCGAAGACGACGCTACACCGACAACTGTAGAACAAGCCGTTCAAGTACTGCTTCCCGAGAAAGCAATTTCATTTCTCTCACCGTCCGATGTTGAGTCTAGGTTTCCTGGTAGTGCTATGACAGAATTATCTGGCATAGATGGTTTTGAGACGAAGGTGATTGATGGGAAGACTTCATTGGTTATAAAAACCGATATAAATAATCTAAATCATATATCACGCCTAGTTCTTGCTGGTATTTCAAAGGAGCCTCGCACCGTTTCTTCAGTAATTCGAGACGCATCGCTTATTTCAGCGGCAATTACATCTGAGCTACCAATCGTTTGCGAGAAATCCCAAATCACGCTTAAGCCCACGCCAACACGTGTTTCGGAAGTTGCCAATTTTCTGGCGCATCGAACGTTTCAAAAACTGGCGCTTCCAGAGCTGAGAGCGTATCACGCAGAAGATATTTTGGAAGCTCGATTAAAACTAAAGAGTGAGCTGGCGGAGTTCAAAGCAGGTATTCGTGATCTAGTGTGGCTACTATATGAGCGTAACGATCTGTCTGGCAATCTGGTGGGTATTGGTCACGATTGTGATGTGTTAATTGAGACCAAGATTACTGCTGCCATCTTGTCATTGGAACAAGCCATGGCAAAACATGAAAATCGGGCAATTCGAAGAATACTCAGAGGAGCTGGAACGGCCTTGGTGGAATTTGGAAGATCTCTCATCGTGCCAAGCATACCGGGAGCCCTGATCGGAGGAAGTAGTGCTCTAATGAAGCTTTCTGAAAGTATGGAGGCGCAGGCTCCAAACATTCAGATTGCTTCATTTGTCTACAGGGCGCGCTCGAGGAAATTCTGAAATCTAATCTTTCATTCCACTAGCTTGCGCGAAAAGTTGCACAGGCCGTTGACTTCAAAAGCTATGAATTTGCAGAGTCCAGTAGGTTGGGCAACATCTTTTCGTTGCCCAACATTTGATGAATATGAATGTCGGGCATAAACGGCATGCCCGAACTACCGAACTCAAGCTCCCATCGTATCGTCCATGTCTGCCAATGGACGCGCCGCCTCTCGCAAAGCTTCGAACGCTTCGTCCAGTGACACGGCTTTATAAGCGGTCAATTGACCGACAGCAAGTAGTGGCACGAGTACGTCCTTGGTAACACCTTCATAATTGATCCACAGCGCCTCAAAATTAAGCGCAGGCACCTGGAGTAACTTCAGTTCGGCTTTCTGGTCGGTC
>JBAQYH010000726.1:0-16322 GCA_049299935.1 Methylobacter sp.
CGAAAGGCAAAGGGCGAAAGGCAAAAAAAACACCCTTCCGCTTCATTTACAATTTAATATTTAATGAATGCAACTTGCGATAAAGATGCGTGCGCTCCATACCCACTGCAGCTGACAATTTGGCAACACTGCCGCCGGTTCTCTCAAAATGGTATTCCAGGTAGGCCTTCTCGAAATGATCCCTGGCCTCTTTTAACGGCAAATTGAAAAACTCAGGCACCGACTGGGAAGTCACTGCATCGCCAAGCACCGAACCCAATGCCGCCTTCACTTCTTCCAACTCTATATCTTCCCCGGCGCCCAGAATCATCAGCCGCTGAACTAGGTTTTTTAATTCCCGCACGTTGCCGCGCCAACTGTAATTGCGCAGGAAGTTTTGCGCCGCCATCGAAAACCTCCGAAAAGGCAATCTATCCTGGCTGACAAAATAATCGACATAGAAACTCAATAACGCCGGCACATCCTCGCTGTGCTCCCGTAGAGGCTGAATATCGAGCGAGACCTCATTAAGCAGATAATACAAATCCTGCCGAAAACGCCCGGCCTTGACCTCCTCATCCAACGCAATGCGGGTTGACGCCACGACCCGGACATCGACGCGAACCGCCTCGCCCCCGCCTACCCTCAGGAAGGAACTGGACTCCAGGGCGCCGAGCAGCCGTAACTGGGTTTCGTTATCCATGCCGCCGATTTCGCCTAAGAACAGCGTCCCTTTATGCGCCCGCTCCAACAGGCCGGGATAAATCTTGCCCGCATCCTCTTTGCCGAAAAACTCCACTGCCGAATTTTCCGGCGAAATGCTGCCTACCGCCACATCGACAAAGGGGCCGTCCCGATGCGCGCTGTTGTTATGCAGATACCGCGCATACATCTCCTTGCCAACGCCCGCCTCGCCGACAAATAACACCCGCGCATCATGCTGAGCCAGACGTTTTAATTGATCCTTGATTCTCGCAACGGTAGCGCTCCTGCCAACCGGTTCAATATCGGCGGCCAACTGCTGCTTAAGCCCCGCATTTTCCATTTGCAGACTGCTGGCTTCCAAAGCCCTTTCCACGATCAATAATAATTTTGCCAACGACAGAGGCTTTTCAAGAAAATCGTAAGCCCCCAGCCGCGTTGCCTCGACAGCGGCTTCAACGGAACCGTGCCCGGACATCATAACCACAGGGCAAAGCATGGCTTCTT
Source organism: Methylobacter sp. (assembly GCA_049299935.1). Classification (GTDB taxonomy): domain Bacteria; phylum Pseudomonadota; class Gammaproteobacteria; order Methylococcales; family Methylomonadaceae; genus Methylobacter_A. The sequence continues at coordinate 1,189 of JBAQYH010000726.1, forward strand.
CCGCCACCCATTCCTTCAACAAGGTAATGCCGTCGGTATCCGGCATCCAAATATCAAGCAAGATCAAATCAGGCGCATTGGATCTTTTTAATTCCCTGGCTGCGCCGGCATTCTCGGCGGTAGAGACTTGGTATCCCTCGTCCTCAAGAATTTCGCAGACCAGACGTCGAATGTCCGGCTCATCATCAACTACCAAAATACGCGGTTTGTGTGCATTCATATTTCTTTACAACATCTCAAAAGTTACATGCCGGAAGCTGAATAATAAATCCAGCCCCCACTTTACGACTGGTGTCGACCCAAATCGCACCGCCGTGTTCCTCAATTATTTTTTTGACTATCGCCAAACCCAACCCCGTGCCCTTGGCTTTGGTCGTCACGTAAGGCTCGAAAATTTGTTCGATTTGCTCGTCTTTAATGCCCGGCCCGTCATCGTAAAGCGCGATTTCGATAAAGTCGGTATTATTTTTTTGCACCCGGTGCAGGCTTATTTCGATCAAACCCTTGGCATCGATCGCTTCCAGCGCATTTTTTATCAGGTTATGCAGCACCTGCCTGATACTAACCGGGTCGCCCTTAATCATCAACAAACCGGTATCATAGTCGGCTTTAAATTTAACGCCCGACTTTAACACATAAAGCGCTAGCACCTCCTGGACCAATCCGGGCAAATCAATATCTACCGTCTGTTTTTTGGAAGGCTTGGCGTATTCGGAAAAATCATCCACCATTTCCTTCATCGCCTCAACCTGCTGCACGATGATGGAAGTGGAGCGCTGCAACATACCCGCATCGGCGTCGCTCAACTTGTCGGCCAGCTTGTGCTGCAACCGTTCTGCCGATAACTGTATCGGCGTTAACGGATTCTTGATTTCATGCGCCAGTCTTCTCGCCACCTCCCCCCAGGCCGCATTTTTCTGCGCTTGAATCAGGTCGGTTACATCATCAAAAACCACCACCGCCCCGACTCGCAGGCCTTCCTGGGAAAACAGCGGCGTCCCCCTGCACAGCAGTTCCTGCCGCCCATTGGGGCCTAAAAAAGCAATCCGCTGCTGCCAAATATCGTCGGCTTGTTCCAATAAGCGCTGGATGGATTTTAGCGGCTCAGCCAATTCCGCATAACCCTGAACCAGCTCCAATAAAGTCCGCCCGACAAACTGGTTCACATGAACATGAAAAATCCGGTAAGCCGCCTGGTTCGCCGTGCGCACCTTATGCGCCGCATCGAAACTGATCACCCCGGCCGTTAAATTCGCCAATATCGTTTCCAGGTAAGCCCGCTGGTTTTCCACCTCGATACCGGCCATTCGGGTTTCATCGCTGGCACGGGCAATACGGTGCGTCATCTCATTGAAAGACTCCACCAAAAAGCCCAGGTCATCCTGGGCAATAACCGGCAGCTCCTGGTCGTAATGCCCGGAAGCCACCGCCTGCGTCCCTTTAACCAGCGCCTTGACCGGAGCAATAATATTACGGATGCTGATAAAGGCTACCCAGATGGCAGCCAGCAAACTCATCAACAAAACCAGAGACAACGCCAGCGAAAAACTCAGTTTCAATGAGTGCCTTAAAAAATGCATCTCCTGGTAGCGCACAAAGGCAAATTCGACCGAATCGGCCAAGTCGGCAATCCTGACCGGCACCGGGTATAACGCCTGCAAATATTGAGGTTCCTTGGCCTTGACGGTAACGATAACCCGAATCATCAACTCGTCTTCGTGAACCGGCGTCAAAGCGACGAACTCGGAATTCTGCCGTAATTGCAGCCAGGTATGCTCATCCGGCAAACTCGGCAAAATATCGCCGGGATTGATGCTGCTTGAGGCAATACTCCTGCCCTGCCGGGAGAACAGCGTCATCTCGGCCGCACCGGAAAGTTCGCGCAGATTTTCCATTTCCAGCGTCGCCAGCGTTTCCTGCACATCCACCAGCTTCCCGCTCAATTGCTCGGTTTGCCGCAAATGCCAGCGCATCCGCTGGTCCAAAGATGCCTGACTGAGCTCCAGCGCATCTTCCATCGCCCGGTCTATTTCCACATTAAACCAGCTGTCGATACCCTGATGCAGAAATTGCATCGAAAAATAAAACACGATAGCCGCAGGCGCCAAAGCCAGCACCACAAACAGCGACACCATGCGCGTGGTCAGCCTCGAACCCGCCTCGCGTTTTTTTAACTGGCGCGCCAGAGAATATATATTAGCGCCGACCAGCCCCAGCAAAACCACCGATCCCAGCGCGTTGACCAACAGCAGCCAGGAGTACATCGCACTCAACTCCGACGATTCCTGCGTTGCCGAACTCATCAGCTGCAACAGCAGCAGAATCAAGCCGAACAGGACCAATATAGATAAGCTGATGGGGGGTTTTATCTTGTCAAAGGCCATAATGTCCAATCGCTGGATAAATACCATTGAGGGTTAGTGTAGGCAATCGGGCGTAGCGGCAAAGGCAGGGCATCCCGGTCAAGCGTTACCTTTATGCCGACTGCATAGCGTTTTCCCGGCACATAAAACGCCTTATCCATCACGCGAAAATCGCGTATCGTCGCCATCGAATCCAGCGCCGCGGACAGCGTGGAAAAATTATACAGTTCGCCGTCGTCTTCATTCCTGACCCGGTACATGTTCAGCAAGGCATGGTACTGAATGCGGTAGCGAAGGCCGGTATTTGCCAGCGTGCTGTCCCAAAAATAGTCGCGATGTTGCAGGGTCTTGATGTGTATATCCCAATACAAAGGCACGCCGTTTTGCAATGCCTCCTTTGCCCGCGCACTGAGCCGGTAATCTATATCCGCAGACAACACATAGCTGTCGTCTTGCAACATAATCCCGGCATTTTTCACCCTCACGCCAAAGCCTTCGGCTACGCTCGGGGCAGACCCTTCGACTGGGCTCTGGACAGGCGTATCGGCATGGATTAAAGCGGGCATCAGCCACAATAAAACACCGCACAACCAAGCAGGCAAGAAAAAGTTTTTTAGCAAAATGGGAGTCTTATTTATCAAAAAGAATGAATGAATTTACCATAAAATACACAAAGAAAAGGTATAAAAAAACAGCAATCCCGGCAGATGTTTGAGTTGGGCGCTTACAATCCAGCCGCAATTTCCCTAAAGCTGTTCAACCCCGCCTCCAGGTTGTCGATAATTTCCAGCGCCAGCTCATCCGGTTCGGGCAGGTTGTCCAGGTCGGCCAGACTTTTGTCTTTCAGCCAGCTTATATCCAGACTGGTCTTGTCGCGCGCGATGATTTGCTCATAGCTGAATTTGCGCCAGCGGCCTTCCGGGTTGCTTTGTTCGTCCCACAACTCGTTGCGCTGATGGCGGTTCTGCGGGTTGTAGCAGGCGATGAATTCCTGCAAATCCTCGAAGCGCAGCGGCTTCTTTTTCAGCGTGTGGTGAATGTTGGTGCGGTAGTCGTAATACCAGACTTCCTTTGTCCACGGGTCTTTGCCGGCTTCGCGGTTATCGAAGAGCAGCACGTTCGCCTTTACGCCGTTGGCGTAAAAAATGCCGGTCGACAAACGCAAAATGGTGTGCAGGTCAGTAGTTTCCAGCATGGTGCGGATGTGCTGCACGAAGTTGAGCTGCTTGTTCGACGTGGTCGCCCAGAAATCCTGCCGGTTGTAAGTCAGGTCGTCTTTTTCCTGCTCGCCTTCCTCATTGGTAAAGCTCATCGCGCTTTTCTTACCGAACGGCGGATTTGCCAGCACATAGTCGAAGCGTTTGCCGCTGTCGGCCACCAGCTCGTCGTTGGGCGAAATCATGCTTTTGCCGTCGATCTCGCCGATGTTGTGCAAGAACATATTCATCAATGCGAGGCGGCGCGTACCCGCGACAATTTCATTGCCGTAAAACGTCTCGTGCTTAAGAAACGCTTTCTGAGTCTTATCCATCGGGTGTTTCGCCACCAAAAAATCATAAGCCGCCAAAAAGAACCCGCCCGTGCCGCAGGCAGGATCAGCGATGGACTTATTCGGCTCCGGCCGCACGCATTCCACCATTGCCCGAATCAAGGCGCGCGGCGTGAAGTATTGCCCCGCACCGGACTTGGTATCCTCCGCGTTGCGTTCCAGCAGGCTTTCGTAGATATTTCCCTTCACATCCGCGCCCATCGTCACCCACTGCGTTTCGTTGACCATGTCGATCAGCCGGTACAGCTTGGCCGGATCCTGGATCTTGTTTTGCGCCTTGGTGAAAATCTGTCCCAGCATGCCCGGCTTGTTGCCCAGTTCACGCAACAGCGTCACATAATGCACCTCCAGATCCGCGCCGCGCTTGGCCTTAAGGCTTTGCCAGTTGTATTCAGCGGGGATGTTCACCGTGCGGTTATACGGCGGCTGGCTGTATTCATCCGCCATTTTCAGGAAGATCAGGTAAGTGAGCTGCTCCAGATAGTCGCCATAGCCCACGCCGTCATCGCGCAACGTGGCGCAAGAAACTCCAGACTTTGGAAACTATGGATTCAGTGTTCATGCCGTCAACCAATCAATACGTTTGCCTGTGGCACGTTCATAGAGGGTTTCTGGAGAAACATCAAAACCGCAATCCCAAACTACCGTCGACCATTCATCCAATTTAAACGCTTTAAACCTCTCTATATCACGTAAAGGTGATGCGGCGTTGTATTTGAAAATGATGTCTTGCAAATCCACTTCCCCTGATTCGCCGGTATTAAAGTGCAAATGCAGTCGATAATCGCCAAGGTAATCGGCTGCTGTTATTGTTACAATCATAGTGACCTCACACCAATGGTTTAATTTTATGAAAGTCTTTCGTATTCCACATGGTAAGCAATTCCTCTTGGTTTGGTTCTGCCCATTCTTCAACCAAGCCACGTACCTTGCCAGGTAAGTAACCTGCCAAAATGTTTAATGATTGAATCTCCATCACAGCATTGTATTCATTGTATTTCACATGGAAATGAGGCGGGTTATGTTCGTCGAAATACATAAAAATGATAATCCCAAGAAATCGGCTTATTTCAGGCATATTTACTTCCTCTTTTTATTGGCGTAACTAAAGCGGATTTTTCCGCCTTGATGCGTTCCAGCAGTTTTGATGCGGGTTCGTCGTGCGGGTCGTGCGGGTCTTGCGGCACCAGCTGGCCGGAAAAGGCTTTTTTCAGGATGGACTGGCGCAGGGCTTCGGCTTGTTGCAAGGAGGTGGAGGTGGTGATGGTTTGGTCGAGTTGGTCGACTTCGGAAAGTCTTGCAACAAGACTTCCAATAACGGCATCAGCTTCAACTATTGAGCAAATAGGGACGCTTATTGATCGGATTCTTTCCTGTCCAATGTTACGCATTGACTCTTGATTGCCAATCGATAACAACATGATTTGTTTGCGCCCAAATCGGCTGCCAAGATACTGAAGGAAATATTCCTGAGAGAACCCATCAAATCTAATGCGAAGTGTTTTATCACTCAGCATGATTTTTTTGGTTACCTTTCTTGCAATGACGCAAGCACTTACGAGATCAATAGTATTAGCTCGGCTTAAAATGAAATCGCCGCTCCGAATTAAATAGGCTTCGTTTTCTTTAGAGCTATCAGTGCAGGTTTTGCTTTCTGTTTCGTCGTATTCGCCCCATGTCACCGCACTTACTTTCGCAACACCTATTTCATCAGCATGCGGTTCACGTTCGTCACACTTAAAACTTTTACCTGCACTAATCGAATCAATGAAGTCACCCAACTTGCACCAACCCCACCCCTGTGGCAGTTCGGGCAATTCGGCCAGTTCTTCGGCGGTCAGTGGCGGCAAGATTTTCGGGGCTTTGGGTTTGGAAATCCCCCCTAGCCCCCCTTTTACAAAGGGGGGGGATATTTGCGGCGCCGGTTGTCTTCCCCCTTTGTAAAAGGGGGATCGAGGGGGATTTTTCCCAGTCGGCGAGTTGTTGCTGGTAGCGCTCTGCGCGCTCATGCTGGATGCGCTTGAGCAAAGAATCAGCGGTTTCCAGTTTGTCCTGGTTTTCCGCCCGCCACTGCGCCGTGAGCTTGCCCTCGAAGGCGTGTTTCAGCAGGGCCTGGCGATACACATTGAGCTGCGAGCGGGCGGTCTTCAGGTTTTCGATACCTTTGTCCAGCTCGGAAAACAGCTCTTCGATTTTGGCGACGATGCGGTGTTGTTCGTTTGTCGGCGGGAGAGGAACGTCACAGGAACTCAGATAAGGCGTTGTCACACGCCGCTGACCAACTGCACCAGACATGTTGTGCTCAGCCTGACGGCGAAAGGTTTGAGATGATACGTAGTAGTAGTAGTAAACGTACTTTGTGTTCACTCCAGATAGAGCACGAAGAACATGGAATTCGGTAGAGCCAAAGCCTATGCCATTAATAACTTCTGGCACCACGGCCATTTTCCCGTTTTCCATGCAGGGGGTTATCTTGGCGAATAGAACATCCCCTTCACGGAAAGGCGTGTAGCCTTTTTTTACTTCCGAAAATTTGCGTTTACCACTGACATCAATTATTCCGCTTTCAGCTTGTACAGCGGGCATCGGCACGAACGACACTTCCAGATCATCAGGAATCCCAACCTTATCAAGTGTTGGATTTACAGAGGAGATCTCGGAAATCTTGGCATTACACCAAGTATGTGGAAGTCCATTAACGTAACTCATTACGCCACGAACCCTTCATTCACTGAGCGCAAGACTACGCAATGAAAAATCCCCCTCAATCCCCCTTTTACAAAGGGGGAAGCTGGGTCAGTGTTTTTTTCAAGAATACTGCCATGCTCCTGCGGCCTGTTTTTTTCACATGAGAATACTGAGACAGCACGCTGTTGACTCAGTGTTTGAAAAAAGAAAATCAACCAATAGTTTCGCAATATCGCTCTCAGCCCCCCTTTGTAAAAGGGGGAAGCTGGATCAGTGTTTTTTTCAAATGAGAATACTGAGACAGCACGCTGTTGACTCAATGTTTGAAAAAAGAAAGTCAACCAATAGTTTCGCAATATCGCTCTCAATCCCCCCCTTTGTAAAAGGGGGGCTAGGGGGGATTTTTTCACACCCGCTCCTTAACAATCATATTTATCACTTCCAGCACTACTTCCGTCTCCAATAAAACCTGCCGATTATCAAACCGCAATACACGCAATCCTAGCCTCGTCAACGCGGCATCGCGAGATTGGTCTTTGGCCTGATGTTCTTCTTCGAAATGTTGACCGCCGTCGAGTTCGATCACCAGCTTTGCCGCCGGACAATAAAAATCCACAATGAATTCGAGCAACGGTTTTTGCCGATAGAACTGTACGCCTTGTATTTGTTTGCGTCGAATGTGATACCACAATAGCTGCTCTGCATCCGTCATGTTGGTTCTGAGGGTGCGGGAGTGCTCTTTTAGTTTTGGGTTATAGTGTTTCATAAATAAATCCCCCTCGATCCCCCTTTTACAAAGGGGGAGGTTGTAACCAGCTTCGCAATATCGCTCCGATTTAAGTTTTAGACTTTGAAAAAAGGAAGCCGGAGCCAGCACCAAAATATAGCTTCCAATTCCCCCCTTTGCAAAAGGGGGGCTAGGGGGGATTTGGATTATGCAACTAACACCTCATTCAACTCATCCAGCAATGTGTCCATGTTTGCGCCGAACAGTTGATACATTTTACCTAATCCGCCCTGCCCGTCGAACGGCGACATTTCCAGGTCGTCGCGTTCGATGTGGAAGGAGTTGGCGACGTGATCGCGCACCATGCGCAGCCAGTCCATTTGTTCTTCGTTGAACTTGTCGCCGCCGGAGTGGTGTTTCATCACCCAGTTCTGGAAGTTGCGGCGCACGGTTTCGTCGAAGGTGGACAGTTTTTCATCCATGCTGCACACGCGGCGGATCAGCGCTACCAGTGCGGTGAGTTCGCTGATCGGCTGCGAGCCTTTGTAGTCGTCCAACTGGCGGTAGGCTTGCCAGACGCGCAACGGGGCGAGCTTGGGCTGGTCTATTTTAAGTTTGTCCAGCACCTGGCTGATCAGGTCGAAGCTGAGTTCGCGCCTTCTGTAGGGCTGGCTGAAGAATATGGTCAGCGCTTCGATATTATCCTGATTGGCTCTCAGGTAATCGGCGAATTCAGCCGTCAAGGCTTGTGCATTATCGGCGGCGTCTTTGTCCCACTCGGCGCGCAATACGCGGTCGATGTTGTCGTGGTCGATGGTTTGCTCCTTGTCGCGGCGGATGGAATCTATCAGTTCGACCAGTTCGCCGTTCAGAAGACTCGCAGCGGCGCTGACCAATTGCTGTTGCGCCAGTTCACGCTTGGCGTCGCCGGGGTCGGTGCCGGTGGGTTGCCCTGCCAGTTCCAGCGCCTTGGCTTCGATGTTGTCGGCATCTATCGCAGCAAACAGCTTGCCTACCAATTGGGTGAGATCGATGCCTCCCGCGGCTTCCCTGATACGCCGCTGGTCGTCGGCATCCAGTTGTTTGTTGAGCCGCGCCAGCCGTCCGGCCAGCGATGACACCGTGTCTTCGTCCGTCGCGCCCATCATTACCGACATCGCCAAATCTTTCAGCGGCACGGTAGGCTTGGTGATCAGCGGCTGGCTGGCGGTTTTCAGCGATTTGGTGACGCCAATCGCATCGACGATCACGTAGTGGGTCTTGGCGCTGACGGCGGAGGGCGTGACTTTTTTCAGGTCGTCCATGTCCAGTGTGCGCGTGCCGCGGCCTTTCATCTGTTCGAAGTAGTTGCGACTTTTTACGTCGCGCATGAACAGCAGGCATTCCAGCGGTTTGACGTCGGTGTCGGTGCCGGTGGCGATCATGTCCACAGTGACGGCGATGCGCGGATAATAGGCGTTGCGAAAATCCGCCAATACCGATTTCGGGTCTTCCTCGATCTTATAGGTGAGTTTTTTGCAGAAGGCGTTGCCTTCGCCGAACTCCTCGCGCACGGTCTGGATGATGTCGTCGGCGTGGCTGTCAGTCATGGCGAAGATCAGGGTCTTGGGCACTTCGGCACGCCCCGGAAATATCTCCGGCAGCTGGTCGCGAAAGGTGCGGATGACGGTGCGTATCTGGTCGGGGTTGACAATGTTGCGGTTCAGTTGCGTGGCGGAATAGGTTTCGTCCTCGTCCTGCTGTTCCCAGCGTTTTTTGCGGGTGAGTTTTTCGCGCCGTTCGACCTGCTGCTGCGCGCTGATCTTCGCGCCTTGTTGGGTGATCTGGGTTTCGATCACGTAGACTTCATTGCCGACGTTGACGCCATCGGCCACGGCTTTTTCGTGGCTGTAGTCGCTGACCACGTTCTTCTTGAAGAAACCGTAGGTGCGGTTGTCCGGCGTGGCGGTGAGGCCGATCAGGCTGCCGTCGAAATAGTCGATCACCTGTTGCCACAGGTTGTAAATGGAGCGGTGGCATTCATCAATAAAGATAAAGTCGAAAAAACTCCGGCGGGACTTTTTCGTTATAGACCACGGGCATCGGTGTTTTGGGTTGCGCCAATTCGGCCGGGTTAATTTCCTCGGTGGCTTCGTCCAGAGGCGTATCCTTGAGAATGGAATACAAGCGCTGGATGGTGCTGATGCAATGGATTTCACAGGGCTCTCGCTACCGCGCTATCAAATTTCGCTTTGTCCATAACTCCCTTGACCGTGCTAAATGCTGTATAGCCGCCTCCTTCGCTTGAGTCTTCGAAAACCCGCTCTTTACATAACGTTTGATCAAGGAGTCCCGATAAATCTCTTCCCAGTCCGGCAGCGTTGCTGAGGATGGAATCTCGACACTAATTTTCGGGCTATTGATTCCTTCTGAAACCTTCGAGCCAGATTCGGTGGGTTGCAGGTATACGCCTCTGGCATTCCTAATCCAATCAACAAGTATGCTTTGTTTTGCAACATTGAAACAAAACGATGCTGACGTTTCGACAGGACGCTTAAAGTCAAGAGTCAGATAAATATGCTTCTTTTCAAACCGACGTCGCCCCCATTTTGCAACTACATCACCAGGTGGTGTTTCAGAATGAATCAAGATTAGGTCGAGAAGAGCGGAATGGTTGCAGCAGTCCACAATAAGTACAGGAATGAATCGCCCGTCCCCAAAATCGGGGTTTGCAATTGCTCCATCGCCCACAATAGGAACAATGTCTCGAAGTTTAACCTTGCCAATCGTCATTTGTCAGTCTCCGCAATAGATAAGATTCGACAATTGCGCGTTCGCCGAGAGAAGTTGTGTTGACGAGCTCATACTTGTCGATCCGTCTTTTCGTTACGAGATGTGTTGGCAGTTTGAAACTGATCCACCCAGACACGGTCGACCTCGGTTCCAAATTGATGGGTACCGGAAGCTTCTTCAAATCCCACAGTGAGGGAGTATCTTCGATGATCGGATCTAAAATCACCTGCGATAGATTTCCTTCCTCGTCATATGCGTGGACATTTAGATCAATTCGGACAATGGTATTTGGAGCATTGGCGGCATTGGTGAACGAACATGCAAACGATACAAAGTTTTCCAACTTGTCGTTCTGCCAGCAAACACCATCAATTAAATAAGGTTTGATGGTTTCATGCTTTTCTTTGTGATCGACTTCAGCAAGCTTCAAGGCGCTTCTTGCTGTCGCTGCGCTGTGCCATGCCATTAAAGCCGAGATTATGGCGGCAACAGCGGATACAAATGCAATTTTAGTATCAGTGGTCACGGCAGAATCGATAATCGTCACAATTTCACCTTACTAAGTAACGCATAATAAAATCCGTCCATTGCCGATTCGCCGGTTAAAATCTGTCGCCCGCATACTCCGGCAATTCCCCAATCCGCTTCGATAGGCAACTCGATTGCATCGGCGTGTTCAGCCAAAAAAGCTTGAACCTGCAGCTCGTTTTCCTGCTTTAAAATGGAACAGGTTGCGTATAACAGCAGCCCGCCGGGCGCCAACAGCGGCCAGACGGCTTGCAGGATGGATTTTTGCAAGGCCTGCAACTGCCCGATGTCTTCGGCTCTGCGCAATAATTTAATATCGGGATGACGGCGGATAACGCCCAAGGCTGAACACGGCGCGTCCAGCAGAATCCGGTCGAACGGCTGGCCGTCCCACCAACTTGCAGGATTAGCCGCATCGCCCACCACCAGCTTGGCTTGCAAATTCAGGCGCTGTAAATTTTCACCGACCCGCTGCATCCTGAACTCGTCTATATCGACGGCGACCAGTTCTTTCAGCTGCGGTTGAGTTTCAAGAATATGCGCGGTTTTTCCGCCCGGCGCGGCGCAGACATCCAACACCCGATGCCCCGGCTGCACATCCAGCAATCCGGCCGCCAATTGCGCGGCGGTATCTTGGACGGATATCAGCCCGTCGGCAAAACCGGGCAGCAGGTCTACCGGCACCGGCTTGTCCAGCCTAATCGCCGATGGGCAAAAGCTGACGGTTTCAGCCGCTATGTCCTGTCCGGCCAGCAGTTGCAGATAGTCCTCGCGGCTGGTTTTCGACAAGTTGACCCGCAACACCATCGGCGGTTGCTGGTTGTTTTCCAGAAAAATTCTTAACGCCTGCTCGGGCCAATCCTGCTCAATCTGCTTAACCAGCCAGTCGGGATGACTCAGGGCTGCGACCTGACATTTATCGGCCTTGTGTTCAAGCCCTTCCTGCTCGCGCAGATAAGTCCTGAGCACCGCATTGATCAGCGACTTGGCCCACGGTTTCTTACGCGCCGCCAACACCGTTTCGGAGACCGCCGCATGGGGTTTTACCCGCATGAACTTGAGCTGGTACAAACCCACCAAAGCCAGCGCCTTAACGTCGGCATCTTTTAGCGGCTTGTCCAGCAATTGACTTAAAATGAAATCCAGTCGGTGATATTGCCTGCAAACGCCGTAGCACAGCGCTTGAATGAAAGCCCGGTCTTTAGCCGAGTCTATGGTCAGAAATGCATTATCCAGGGCGGCGGTTAAAGACTGCCCGTCTTGCAAAACACGGGACAATACTTTGGCCGCGACTAATCGTATATTCAACCGAGTTTTACCCCGTTAACATCATGGGCGCTCAAAAAAGCCTGAACAGGCATGCGTTTCCCCCCCGGCAGCTGCACTTCCAGCAGCCTTAAAAAACCTTTGCCGGTCGCCACATCCATGTGTTTATCGGCACAGCGCACTACGCCGGGTTCCAGCTGGGGAGGCGAGTCGTCATTCACTGCCGCGGCCTGCCAGATGCGCAACACATTACCCTGATACAGCGTTTGAGCGACCGGCCATGCATTTAAGCCTCTTACTTTGCGGGAAAGATCCGCAGCCGGTTGCGTCCAGTCGATAACGGCTTCGCTTTTTTCCAGTTTTTCGGCATAGGTCACCAGCGCTTCATCCTGCGGTTCGGCATGTACGGTTCCCGCCTCAATTTGCGCCAGCACTTTGGACAGGCCTATTGCGCCCAACGCAGCCAATTTGTCATGCAAATCGCTGGCGGTATCGGTCTCGGCAATCGCACATTCTTCCTTGTGCAGCATGTCGCCGGCATCGAGTTTGCGCACGATCTGCATGATGGTCACGCCGGTTTTTTGATCGCCCGCCATCAGTGACCGCTGTATCGGCGCGGCTCCGCGCCAGCGCGGCAATAATGAAGCATGCACATTGATGCAGCCTAATTTGGGCACGTCCAGAACAGCCTGCGTTAAAATCACGCCGTAAGCGACCACCACCATCAAATCGGCATTAAACGAGCCGATCTGCTGCAAGTCCTCATCGGTCTTCATCGTCAGCGGCTGAAAAACGGGGATTCCGGCAGCTACGGCCAGTTCCTTGACCGGGCTGGGTTGTAACTTGCGCCCTCTACCGGCGGGACGGTCGGGCTGGGTGTAAACGGCGCAAACCTCGTGCTCCGAATCCAGCAGCATCTGCAAACAAGGCACGGCAAACTCGGGGGTTCCGGCAAAAATTATCTTCATGCTCAGCTCATTTCCATTTTGTGAATTTTTTCCAATTTTTTCTTAATCCGCTGGCGCTTTAACGGTGAAATATAATCAACGAACAGTTTTCCGTCCAAATGATCCAGTTCGTGCTGAACGCACACGCACAGCAAATCCCTTGCGCTTAATTCAAAAGGTTCGCCCTCCCTGTTCAGCGCCTTGACGATGATATGTTCAGCTCTCTCCACTTTTTCAAAAAAACCGGGCACCGAAAGACAGCCCTCTTCAGACTCCTTGACGCCGTCTTTTTCGATAATTTCAGGATTGATTAAACATAAGGGGGCGTCCTTTTCCTCGCTGACGTCGATAACGACTATCCGCTGATGCACGTTGACCTGAGTTGCGGCCAATCCTACACCACGCGACTCGTACATGGTTTCAAGCATGTCATCGACCAATTTTTTGATTTTATCATCGACCTTTTGCACGGTTGCAGCCTTCTTGCGCAACCGTTCATCCGGAAATTCGAGAATAGATAGAATACTCAACAAACTCTCCACTATAATAATTAAATATTGATAACTAGTCAGTGCATGGAAAAATGGAACACGGATGTCACGAAGCGGACGGATTTAAACGGATTTTAAAAAAATGGGACCAAGATTGTTGGGTACTTTTTAATCAGTGTTTATCCGTTTAATCCGTATCATCCGCGTTCCATTAATCATAATCAGCATATGCCAAATAGTTACGAATACTGGAATTCTATCTGAATTCATCTAAACTTTGAATTCAGATAGCACAAAAAGACTCGACAGGAACCCCACATGGCTTTTCGAAAACCCGCCGGATTGATAGTTTTCCTCCTCATCAGCTTAAACGCATGGGCGAATGAAATACAACTAAACCCGTCTCACCCCGATCAATATACCGTCGTCAAAAGCGATACCTTATGGGATATATCCGGTAAGTTTTTAGTGCATCCTTGGCAATGGCCTGAGTTATGGAGCCACAACACCCAAATCAAGAATCCGCATCTGATTTATCCTGGCGATACGATTTATTTTTCGATGATCAACGGCAAACCGCAGCTCAGTCTTTCCAGAAGCGACCTGCCTCAGGCTCAAGCAGCAACCCCCAATTCCCCCTGCGTGCTTAAGGAAGAAGACTATAAACAGGGCCGCAAAGACTTTGCTCTCTCCGAAGACGGCAAGGTGCTGCCTTGTATTCGGGAAACCAACCTGAAACAGGCAATCCGGTTAATCCCTATCGAAACCATATCAAGTTACTTGTCATCGCCCAAAGTGGTGGATGAAAATGAACTGGGCAGTGCGCCTTATGTGGTCGGCTTTGCCGGAGAACATATCATTGTCGGCACCGGCGACCGCATTTATGTCCGGTCGGTAACCGATCCGAATACCCTGGCATATACGATTTACCGGCCGGGAAGCGCCTATATCAGCCCGGAAAGCGGGGAACCCCTGGGCTATGAGGCGCAGTACATTGCCAATGCCTCATTGCAGCAACCCGGCGACCCGGCGACGTTAGTCATAACTAAATCGGCCCGCGAAATCCGCACCGGCGACCGGATTATGCCCAATGCTGAAGAAGACATTGCGTTGAATTTTTTCCCACGTCCGCCTGAAGAAAGCGTAAAAGGCAGCATTATCAGCGTACTTGGCGGCGTATCCCAAATCGGCCGATATAACGTGGTCGTCATCGACAAGGGCACTGCTGACGGACTTTTGGTCGGACACGAGCTGAATATCTATACAAGCGGCAAAATTGTCAGGGACTCTTACAGCCCGATTAAAAATGATGCCGTTAATCTTCCCGATGAAGTTGCCGGCACCCTGATGGTTTTCCGCCCGTTCGAGCGCGTCAGCTACGCGCTGGTCATGAAAGCGACCCAGGCACTTCATGTTTTAGACAAGGTTCAAACTCCCTGAACATTACCTCGCAACAAACCGGGCAAGACATAAAATACTGGCTTGCGCTATTGCGCACGCCAGGAGTCGGCTGTAGAACCTTTCTCCGCTTACTCGAAAGCCATACCCCTGCGCAGTTATTTGCCGAATCAGCATCCGCACTAAGCGCTCTAGGTCTAAAAAACGACATCGTCAATGCGATCAGGAATCCTGACTGGTCGCTGATCGACTATGACCTGAGCTGGCTGAATCAGGACAATAACAGTGCCATCACCCTCAATGACGCAAACTATCCCCCGCTGTTAAAGGAAATCGCCGATCCTCCGCCTCTCCTGTTTGTACGCGGTAACCCGGAATTGCTATCGCTGCCGCAGATTGCAATCG
>JBAQYH010000727.1:0-2325 GCA_049299935.1 Methylobacter sp.
TGCCTATACAATGCAATCTAAATCAATGCAGGTGAAACGTGAACACATTAACTTTCGATACGCATGAGTTTGTTAAAAAGCTTAAAGATGTAGGTTTTAGCGAAGAGCAGGCGGAAGTAATAACCAATTTACAAAAAACAACATCCAGCAATACCTTGGAGCAGGCGCGCCATGACTATGATTTAGATAATTTAGCCACCAAGCGCGACTTAAGGGAACTGGAGTTAAAGATTGAGCTGGTACGTTCCGAGCTAAAGCGTGATATTGCCGAAACTAAAGCGGAGTTAATCCGTTGGGTAGTGGGCGTTGGTGTGCTGCAAACAGTATTGATAACTGCGCTGGTACTTAAATTGGCGGGTACGCATTAAAGTCCCGTCGGGCATGCTGTTTATGCCCGACATATACGCGCTTCAAATGTCGGGCAACGAAAAGCAGTTACCCTACCTTGTAATATCAGAGGTAAAAACTAGCAGAGATCCTTCAATTTTGCTGGCTAGAGCCTGATCTTCGCACTCAAGCATGAACCTTACAACCGCCACGACATTTTGCGACTATTAAACATTTTTAGAGGAACGCATGGCATTCTGTAATCCGGTAACGGCAAAGATGGTGGATTTCATCCGGGAAATCGGTATTGAAGTCGTTGAAAAGCCCCTTAACGAAGAGACGTTCATTCCCGGCATTTATATTGAAAAGGGGAAATTGCTGGTTGACGAACAGAAATTACTCTACCCCGGCGATTTACTCCACGAAGCGGCGCATATCGCGATGGTTCCAAGCCGCCTAAGATGTTATGCAACCGGTAATGTCGGGCAAATCGATGAAATCGGCAATTCCTACGAAATCGAAGCGATTGGCTGGTCTTGGGCCGCAGTTGTTGCCCTTGGAGTCGATCCTGAAATACTCTTCCACAATAAAGGCTATAAAGGAGGTGCTCAAGGGCTTCTGCTTAGTTTCCAGATGGGGGTCTATATCGGTATTAAAGGCATTGAGGATGCCGGAATGGCTTATTCAAACAATAAGGCCGCAGAATTAGGCGCCGAACCTTTTCCCATCATGCAAAAATGGCTTCGTGATTGATTACACGTATCGCAGATCAAAATCCGTTTTTCTATATTTCTTCCCACGCTTCAGCTTGTCTTGGTTGTCAAGCGTGGCAAACTGGATACCAAATCAAAAACAGGAGGCGAGCTCATGACAGCCATTGTGTTTGATACCCATAAATTTGTTCGTACACTCAAGGATGTGGGGGGTACCGGAAAGCCAAGCCAAGCCAAGCCAAGCCAAGCCGAGGCTTTCTCGGAAGCGTTTAAAGAAGCGCAGGGCGAATCTGGTCTGGCAACTAAGCGCGATATTGATGTCTTGCACCGCGATATGGACGCGCGGTTTATCCAAACGGAACAACGACTGGTCATTAAACTGGGTGGGCTCATGGCGCTTCCGGCATACGTCGCCAGAATTCGCCGGAAAAGCTTCCGCTCCTGCTCACGCTCCTTACCTACATCCATGTAGGCAACGCCACCTCGCGCTTCGCTTGGGTGGCCTTATTCCGGCTACGAAGTTAACCAACGGGCAATCCATTTGAGTATCACGATTCCCAGTCCGGTTTAATGTTGAAAAGGGGCGCACGGCACCCCCTACTTTGAGTATGTCGGCAGTTAATACCTGTTCAAATCCAAAATAGCATCCACAACCAGCCCCGTTCCTATCGCGAGCAACAGAATGTCGGTTCCCACGCGTGCGTATCGGTATCCTGGCAGCGGCGGTCCCAGTTGCATAACGATCGCCGGCGGCAGGTCGTAGTAAATCACGTTGCGAGGCAACGGGTATCCTATTTGCCACTGTCTTGCCCGTCCGGGCGGCACGCAATCATTATGCTTCTTGATCAGGCCCGGCGGACAGCGGCCGGTATGAAACTGGTCGACATAGTAGTTATGGATGACGGTTCGATGCCGGTCGTCGAAATAGCGGTGCTCTCTAGAGCCGTGTTCGCTTCTTCGATGAAAAGACCGGTCATCATGATCCCTGTCATGGCTTCGTTTTTCCCGCCACTCATGTTTCCCGGCTTTCTCGTGACCGTCACCAGAATGTCTGTCGGCGAGCGCCGGGCCGGTTGCCAGCATTCCGGCGATAATAAGGGCAAGGGTGCGGCTTGTGTTCAATGGTTTGTGCTGCATGATCTACTCCCCGGAAGAAAGTTAGGAATGAGCATGAAATAATTTGAACAACTCGCGTTGTAGATTTACAGCGGGAGTGCAAGCTTTGCTTGCGCTGGCAGGCGAAGCCTGCACTCCGGCTTTTGGCAACTTACTCAAGTTATTTCGT
>JBAQYH010000728.1:0-1774 GCA_049299935.1 Methylobacter sp.
GAAGGAGAAGGCCTGCTTAACGCATAATCTGTGGATGGGCTTGAGCGAGCAGATTAGAGATTACTTGGAAGGCATTTCTTTAGCCGACCTGTTAGAAAGAAATCAGGTTCAGGAAATTGCCAAAAGACAGCATCATGAGGCACAACAAACCGTTGAAATTTATCGTCATCCTGAATAACGTCCGCGCCGCGCCAGCTCCCGGCTGGCTTGCGGCATACGCACCATCCCTGGCAATATATCTGCATGATCTACCTTGATCATAACGCGACCACTCCGATAGATGACCGCGTCCTGGAAGCGATGCTTCCTTTCCTGAAAACGTTCTACGGGAATCCTTCCAGCTTATATCGTCACGGCAGAGTCGCCGGCAGCGCCGTTAATGCAGCTCGCGAGCAGCTTGCGGCATTGCTTGGCGTCCAGCCGGGGCAAATTGTTTTTACCAGCGGCGGCACCGAAGCCAATAACCTGGCTTTGGCAACCATGGCCCCTCAGGCAGGACTCGCTGTTTCAGCTATTGAACATCCCTCGGTTATTGAACCCGCCCTGCATTTAAAAATCCTGGGGCATCAGCTTACCGTGCTTAATGTCGATGCAAACGGCCTGATAACGCAGGAGGCCATCGACGAGGTTATTCGCTTAAAGCCCGGCCTGGTTTCGATGATGCTGGCCAATAATGAAACCGGCGCAGTGCAGAATATCGCTCACTATGCCGGTCAGTTGAGGGCGCAGGGTATCAAGGTCCATACCGACGCCGTCCAGGCGCTGGGCAAAATCCCGGTAGATTTTAACCGGCTCGGCGTGCATTTGATGTCGCTGTCCAGCCATAAAATTTACGGCCCCAAAGGCTGCGGCGCGTTGGTATTTGAAAAATCCGTGACGATAAATCCGGTCTTGCTGGGTGGAGAACAGGAGCAAGGCCTTCGGGCCGGGACTGAAAATGTCGCCGCGATCGTCGGCTTTGGCAAAGCTGCGGAGCTTGCCAAGACGGAACTTGCCGAACGCCAAGCGCATCTGCTAAAACTTAGAAAACTGCTGGAGCAAGGCTTAAGCGCTATTCCCGGCCTGACTGTTTTTGCCGGGCAGGCGGAACGGCTGCCCAATACCGTCCAGATGGGCATCCGCGGCGTCGACGGCGAAATGCTGTTGATGCAGCTGGACCAAAAAGGCATCGCCGTTTCCAGCGGCTCAGCCTGCGCCAGCGGCCAAAACGAACCCAGCCCGGTGTTGGCAGCCATGGGCATTGAACCTGCCCAGGCAAAAACGGCAATCCGCATCAGTTTGGGCAAAGCCAACACCGAAGCTGAAATTTTTGAATTTATTAAACAATTAAAATCCTTCGTCGAACAAGGATAAAGAGGTTATATGTCTGTATCACTCACTGAAAGCGCCGCCCGGCAAATCAAAAAACAACTGGAAAAACGCGGCAAAGGCCTGGGATTAAAACTCGGCGTAAAACAATCCGGTTGCTCGGGGTATGCTTACACGATCGATTACGCCGACGCGCTGAATGAAGGCGATGCGGTATTTGAAAATTTCGACGTCAAAGTCATCGTCGCCGCAAACGACCTGCAATTTGTGGACGGCATAGAGCTGGATTACCGCCGTGAAGGCATTAACGAAGCCTTCCAATTCAACAACCCGAACGTAAAAGGCACTTGCGGCTGCGGCGAGAGTTTTTCGGTTTAAAAAATTCACCACGAAGGCACGAAGGCACGAAGGTCACGAAGAAAAAACCAAGGTAAAAAATTCGTGTTCTTCGTGCCTTCGTGGTAAA
>JBAQYH010000729.1:0-2030 GCA_049299935.1 Methylobacter sp.
GTGCTGACCGATCTTAAGGACGGTGTCGATAAAGCGCGGATTGCCGCCCGTATCCACCACAGTTTGGTTGCCGCGACCGTCGAGCTTTTGAACAAACTTAGTCACCAAACCGGCGTCGACAGCATAGCGCTCAGCGGCGGCGTATTCCAAAACCGGCTGCTGCTGGAAGGAGTGACACAGCAATTGCAGCGGTATGGCAAAACCGTACTGTCGCCGCAACGTTATCCGATGAACGACGGCGGTTTGGCATTAGGGCAAGCGGTAATTGCAGCGGCGCAGGGTATTTGAAGAACAGGTTCTCGTCGAATTCCCGATATAACGGGATTGTTTCGTTCTCTTGCAATCGTTCCCGATATAAGGACATCCGCCGTAGGGCGTGCCTTAGCTCCTTAGCTCCTTAGCTCCTTAGCTCCTTAGCTCCTTAGCTCCCTAGCTCCCTAGCTCCCTAGCTCCCTAGCTCCCTAGCATAAATTTAAAGATAACCACGAAGAACACAGAGAACACGAAGTTTTAATATCTTGAATTAACGGGGCTATTTTCTTCGTGTTCTTCGTGTCCTCTGTGGTGAATAATTCTTTTGCCTGATTTGATAATATTCACAGTCTCTTACGCTGTGCGTACCTTGATCACTGCAACTGGCTAAAAACCTGCCTAAAGCACTATAATAGCCCGTTTTTTTAACTTCTGGAGAAATGAATGCACGCAGTTACGTTGATAAAAGGTGATGGTATCGGCCCATCGATAATGGATGAGGCTGTTAAAGTTATTGACGCATCCGGCGTAAAAATTCAATGGGAAGAAGCGTTTGCCGGTTTGGCCGCTTTCGAGCAATTCGGCACGCCGCTGCCGGATGAAACCATGGCCTCAATAGACAAAACCCGCCTGGCGTTCAAAGGCCCGTTGACCACGGTTGTCGGCGGCACGGGCTTTAGAAGCATTAACGTGGCGCTGCGGCAAAAATACGACCTGTATGCCAATGTGCGTCCCGCCAAAAACTGGCCGGGCGTAAAAACCCGTTTCGATAACGTCGACATTGTTATCGTCAGGGAAAATACCGAAGGCCTCTACGCCGGACTCGAACATTACCTGACGCCTAAAAAAGACATCGCCGAAAGTCTGGCCGTCGTCACCCGAGCAGGTTCGGAAAGGATTGTCGAGTACGCCTTTCAATACGCCCGGGACAACAACCGCAAGAAAGTCACTGTTTGTCATAAGGCTAACATTTTAAAATATACGCAAGGCTTGTTCTTGGATGTCGCACGGGAAATTGCACCGAAATATCCCGATATCCAGTTCGACGAAAAAATCATCGATGCGGCCTGCATGCATATGGTGATGGACCCGACTCAATTTGACGTGATTGTTTGCACCAACATGTTTGGCGACATATTGTCCGATTTGACTGCGGGCTTGGTCGGCGGGCTGGGTTTGATACCGGGTGCCAATATCGGCAAAGATGCCGCATTGTTTGAAGCGGTACACGGCAGCGCACCGGATATTACCGGAAAGAATTTGGCCAACCCTACCGCTGTGATCATGGCCGGAGTCATGATGCTGCATCATCTCGGCGAGCACGAAGCTGCGGATAAAATCCAAACCGCCGTTGAAAAAGTGGTTAATGAAGGCAAGTTTGTTACGCCGGATCTCAATCCGCAATCAAAATGCGGAACGATTGAAATGGGTAATGCGATTGTTGAGGCGATGAAATAACAACATCGTTCCCGCGCTCCGGCGTGGGATGCAGCACTGGACGCTCCAGCGTCCAGTGACCGATGTTGAATGCGACGCTGGAGCATCGCCTACTGCATTCCCACGCTGGAGCGTGGGAACGATTAAATGTTTTAAACCATCTCCCAGGAATTCCCCATGCTAGAACAATACCGTAAACACGTAGCAGAACGCGCCGCCGAAGGCATCGTCCCCAAGCCGCTGGACGCCGAACAAGTCGCCGCATTGGTTGAGCTGATTAAACAACCGCCCGTTCGAAACTTGTATGATGCAGAAGGTAGAGCAACGCAGCTACCAGACCC
>JBAQYH010000730.1:0-3001 GCA_049299935.1 Methylobacter sp.
TCAGGAATCGACTGGTTGGACAGCGCCTGGAAGTAGTTCGAAAAGCCGGGGGATTGATCTGTACCGTTGCCTGATAACAGATGCATGGTTTGTGTTAATTCGTCCAGCATGGTTTGCCATTGCACGACTTCCGCGACAAGTTGCGTGTCGATTTCCTGCCTGGGGATTTTAGACGAGATGAGATCGGCTTTTGCCTGTTCGGCAGCCAGGTTCTGGCGAAGTTGTTGCACTTGGACTTCGGTATTTTGGGTACTCCGTATTAAATAAATACTCACGCCGGTAAACAGCAGAACTATGGCCGACAGGCCCAAACCGGCCCAGTGCAGGTTAATGCCGGATTTTTTTTGCTCCCGCCTAAGGATGTCCTTATATAAATTGACTTGTTGTATCATGCGGCTACTACTGCGTAACGCAATGTTGCGCCGATAACCGGAGCGCAAAGCGATTGAGTCTGACTATTCACTAAAATGCCGCAATCGATAATAGTGGATAGATCCATCATGCGGGCTGCAACGCCAAGATTGCTGCTCAGGCTGTCAAGCAGGTTATGGGTGTTTTCTGCCAACGGAATGACGGCTAACGCTGAAATGGGCGGGATGCCGTAATAACTTTCCACGTAATCGAGCGAACGTTGTATTTCCAGGGCCAGATTGTTATGCGCATTTGCGGTCGCGCAGTCGCTGGAATAGGGATCATCCAAGCCCAGTTTTTTATAACCGATCTCAAATTTTCGGGACACGTAGATAGTCGCTTCTTTTTGAATCAGCAGGGTGCCGGAAAACTCCAGCAGGTACAAAAGGGCAATGCCGCGTTGGTTTTCCGGCGTGTGTACTGCCAGGTTACGCAGGACTGTTTCCTGAATATCAATGACTTTGAGCCGTAGTCCCGCGTCGGCGCATTTTTCGATCTGCTCCATGACGATGTCAATAGGGCTGGCAATGACTTCCAGCATTTTACTGCGGTTAGCGCGAATGGGCGTGGGGGTCTGGTAATAATCGATAACAGCCGCATCGACGGGAAAATCGATGAGTTCATGAATTTTCCAGCGTATGGCTTCGATGATTTCATTTTCCGGGACGGCGGGAGCCTCAACGTTGATGCGGCGGTAGTTATCGCCGGTCAGTACCAGATGGCAGTCATATTCGCCAAGATTATGCCGGGTGGCAAGTTCGGTGAGCGCGTCTAGTTGGTCATCCGGCTTTCCGGCATCGATGAACTCGCAGTGTATGAGTGTTAATTTGTTGTTTTCTGCGAACTGGGATACGGCAACTGCGATGCCGTTTTGCAAAAAACTGATGCCGACAATACCCTTGCAAACGGTTTCTTTTCTAAAGAGTTTTTTCAGCAGTTGCACGATGGGTAACCCGAATAGATTTTGAGGCTAAAGTATAACAAATATTATTAATTACATATAATTAACGGGTATTTGTTATTTTATTTTTAAGTTTCTGGCCCTCTGGCAAATGTCGATCGCAAGAAACGCATCAATCCTCGTTCAAAGACAGCACTATTTCCCGGGCGGACTTGTGATTTATTTTAAAACCGCGCATTTCTAAAACGCCTTTGGTGTTGAGTGAAATGATCAGGTAAAGCGCTTCGGGGTAAGAGGCCAGCTCTAGATCGGTGGCGGATGGCGTTGCCGGTGCGTCCGGATGAGAATGATAGATCGCAAACAGCTGTTCCCCTTGATCGCGCATTTTAGCCATGGCTGAAATTTGTTGGGCGGGATCAAGTTGGAAACGCTGCTGAGGGTTTTCGGCGGTATTTTTAACGGGATAGCAGCTGCCCGGAACGCCGTTTTTACTGCCGATAAGTCCGCAGACTTCAAGATCCGGTGAGATTTGCGCAAGATGCAGCAGTTGGTTGGTGATTCTTCGGGGAATTTGGATATATTCTTGGGTCATAATATCAGGCCTCAGGATGACAAATCTGCCCTGGACAGATTTGCATTAACTCAAAGGGTGTCAGGCTGGAACACCTGGCGTGAATTCCATTGCCCATAAGTCACCCGGGGCTGCCCGGATAAATCTATATAGGTTTGTACGTTATCATAATGCAAATCTTTAAACAGGGCTTGAACTTGCTGCTGTTGGTTGTAGCCATGTTCAATCAGCAAGTGGCCGCCAGGTTCCAGATAGTTGCGTGCGGCGGCTGCGATGATGCGAATATCGGCAAGTCCTTGTTCGGCGGCAGATAAGGCAGTTTGCGGCTCAAACCGGACATCGCCTTGTTGTAGATGAGGGTCATCTTCCGCAATATAAGGCGGGTTGCTGATAATCAGGTTGAATCGGGTGTCGGGAACGCCGGCAAACCAGTCGCTGTGGTAAAACTGAATGTTGCCGACATGGTGTTTGTCGGCATTGAGTTGGGCGATGCGTAACGCGGCCAAACTAAAATCAGCGGCGCTGACCTGCGCCTGCGGACGTTCGGCGGCCAAGGTAATCGCAATAATGCCTGAGCCGGTGCCCAGATCGATGATTTTTGCGGGTTCATCTGCCGGTATCAAATTTAAGCTGAGCTCAATCAGCAGCTCGGTGTCGGGCCTGGGAATCAGCACATCAGGGCTGACCTGGAAATCCCGCGACCAGAATTCCCGGCTGCCGGTGATATAGGCGATGGGGGTGCCTTGTTGGCGTTGTTCAAGCAACGCTTCAAAAGCGGCCAGCTGTGCGGGTTGTAGTTGCTTGTCCGGCCAGGCGCGAAGATGCGAGCGTGGTTGGTTAAGCGCCATGCACAGTAAAACTTCTGCATCCAGTAACGCTGAGTCGGAGACTGAGGCTAATGAGCCGGCGGCGTCGCGTAGTACGAATTTTATGCAGCGCATTAAACTCAGTCTTCTCCCAATTGAGTGAGCAGTTCGGCCTGATGCTCGCTGATCAGTGGCAGAATGACCTGCTCCAGCCCGCCCTGCATGATGTCGTCCAGTTTATACAGGGTCAGGTTGATGCGGTGGTCGGTTAAGCGTCCTTGCGGGTAGTTGTAGGTGCGGATGCGTTCGGAA
>JBAQYH010000731.1:0-5291 GCA_049299935.1 Methylobacter sp.
GGAGAGATGGGGCATGAGTCCGGCTTTAGGCGATCCCAAATACATCGCCGAATACGTCCGCTGGATGGAGCCGAATGGAAGCAGGCCCAGGTTATCGGACATGATGGGTTAAAAATAATTTCCCGAAACCACTCTTTTCGTTCGTCAAACCGTTCGTGCTGAGTCCTTCGGCTGTGCTCAGGAGAGCCTTGTCGAAGCATGATCGGCTTGACGCGGTGGGACGAAATTTTTCCGCCCCCATTCGACAATGCTCCGGTTCTCGGCGCGGCAAACGGGAGAAATACCATTCGTGCGTAACATCAGATAAACACTTTAAAGGGGATACTATAGTGAAACTCAAATACCTTATCATCGCTATCGGCTTGCCGGTTATTGTCGATTCCGCGTTCGCCGTGCAAGGCAACCAAAATGCTATCAGGCCGGCTATTTTTCCAGTTAGCCCCATTACCCCGCCCCCGGTTGTACCGACTCAGTTCGATGTGACAGGCTATATACAAAGCGCTGTCGTCGATCCTGGCGTTTGTGCCGGTTCGGGTAGCCTTGATCCTCGTCTGTGGGGAGGCAGGGTGACCGTCAATGGTATCGAAATCATCATTCCATGTAATACCATTCTGCAAATGCCGGCCACTGCGTTGACATGGGCAGAGCTTTTCGATCCATCGCTGATACCCGCCGGTACAACGGCAGGGACATCGGGCCTGGCGCTTGCCGATAAAATCATGATGCCGGGATCCAGCGTACCTTCTCAGCCCGGCTCGTTGCCTTTACCGGCTTATGAAATTCATATACAGGGAAATATTGTCAAGGATTCTGTATCGGGTAATGCCAAGCATATCGCCGGGCTGGTTTTCATCTCGCAACAAAGTCTTAATGTAGGGCAGGGTTATATCAAGTCCATTGATTACGCTACCGGTGAACTTTGCGTATCTTCCGGTTTACCCGCTGACGGACTTCAAGGGCAGACTGAAGTTAGTCCGCACTGCGTCGCTCCGGATGCGCGTGTCAGGATTAACGATCCTATAGGCCGTTATGGCTTAAGACATGGTGGCGCCGGTTGTATTGCAGCAGGCAGTTGCGATGTTGAAGAGAGCCACTACGATCCGCGATTTACGGCGGACACTGATAATCCGACCATGCATGCGTCCACCGGTTTCCCGATGTGTATTCCACGGGCTTATCCCTTTGGACAGGAGGGCGACACGGATGCGCTTTGTCCGCAACAGAACCGCCCCAAGCAGGGTAATGGTGCAACATGCACCAACTTGCCGGCAGCCAACGGTATTACCTTTCCTGCTTTTCCTGCGCAAAAAGACGGCTATTGCCATAGTTTCGTGATGAATGCGTTACCGACTAATCCCGCTCCGCCGCCAGGACCTTGCGGAAAAATTACTGACGCAAATGGAGGAACCGTAACCATCCCTTGTACAACGCGCCCGGATCGGCAAGCGCCTTTTGAAATCGGCGATTACATCGATTACTCAGGCACTTTGTTGATCGATGCCAATTTGGCGGATTCCACTTATGCCTCCCCCTATTATATTTCTGCGCATACTATCAACGCTCATGTCGGTATTTATACTTATCCTGGGACCAAGCCGGTTTACGTGATGATTGAGGGTCTGCTTGCCGGGACTAATGCGTTACCCATCAAAAATATCCCACAGGAGGTTACGTCAAGGGTTCATGTTGAAGGCTTTACCACCGACCCGAGCAGCATTGTTGATATTTTTGCCATGGATGTCGACAAGCAAAATGGATTAATTACTGAACGGTTGTTAGGCAGCGTGAATCCTTCCGGTCCACCGGTGATAGGACGTGCTCGTTTTGTTCCCTCGGCAGGAAGTTTCTCACCACCGACGCGTAATTTACGTATCGTCAGCCGCACGTTGTGCAAAAGTAAAACACAGCCTTGTTATATGCCGCCGGCTTATTTGGATCCTGTCAATCCAGCAGGTAAATACGCCAATGGCTTGGTCGCCGGCCAATACAACGCACCGAATTTTGAATTCATTTTCACTGAAAATTTATTCTTGGGCGACCCGGTACTTCCCAATAACTTCCAGGATTTAGCTTTCTTGGCCTGTGGGTCCGGTCCGCTCACCACCATGACTGCGGGTAACAATCCGCCCATCGTCGAGCCGCTTGACCCTGCACCATGGGCGCAGCCTATGCCGGCACCCAACCAATGTGCCGGCAAATTGGCGAATCAATTGACTGTCCCTGCAACGCAAACACCTGACGCAGTTAGTATTATCAAAGCAACCTGGGACAACCAACAAAACAAAGGCAAGCTTACTGTCACCGCGAGCTCTTCGTTAGCGAACACGACGCAAAACCTTCAGCTATACGTGCAGGCTACCGACCAGTTCGGCGTGCCGATGGCTAACGACCCTCAGCCGATGCAGCTGGTAACCAATCCGTCTGTAGTTCCTGCCGGAGGTCTGCCGTGTCCGGCTGAAAATAATCCATGCTGGCAGTATTCGGCATCAGGAACCATTGTAGATCCCATGCATCCGGGGGGAGGGAATCCAAACCTGCCCAGCAATATCTACGGGGTTCCGACTACCGTCACTGTGTACTCAAGCCGGGGCGGAGAGGCGAGTATTTCTCCGACACTGATATGCGCTGTAATCAATGGTCAGAATACTTGTTTCTAGCTGGATAGCTAACTCTCAGGGAGAATTTATTATGAATACTGTATCCATATTAAGTCGAAAAACTCTACCGGATAGTTTCGAACTTGCCGTTTTTCCGGTGATTATTACGTTAATGTTCGCTTTCACTCAACCCGTGAGGGCAGAATCTGTCAGCCAACCAATGGCTCCTGCTTTTTGTGATGCCAATGCTATGCGCGCCTTTCCGGAAATGCCCGGTTCACTTAAATGTACGCCGGCGCCGGAGCCCTATATCATTGATGAAAGTGGCAATGCAGCATCAATCTCGCCAAGTATCATTAAAAATAAAGCGGCAGCGATTGCGCTTGGGAAAATGTTATTCTGGGATAATCAGGTAGGCAGTGACGGTATTGCTTGCGCCAGCTGCCACTTTCAAGCGGGTGCGGATAACCGCATCAAAAACCAGATCGATCCGGGATTAAGAAATGCGAGCGGCGGGTTTGCCGGCGACGGTATTACCCCTATCGGCGATGTTTTCGATTTCATGGCTTCTAACCCAAACACGACTAACTTAGATCCTTTGCCGGCCGCCCCAGGGAAAGGCCCCAACTACACTCTGAAAAAGGAAGATTTTCCATTACGGAAATATCAGGAACCGGAAAATCCTGTTGAAGGCCAACCCCTTCAAGCAGACCGAAACGCGGAAGTCGTCTACGACAGTGATGATGTTATTTCATCACAAGGCGTTTACCTCTCAACATTCAATAGATTGTCATCGTCGGGTAAAAAAGAAAAATGTAACAAAAGGTTTCCCCTATCCGGTCCTGATATGCCGCTCTTTAATGTTGCAGGCTACTCGGTGCGCCAGGTTGAGCCTCGCAATACGCCTACGGTTATTAATGCGGTTTATAATTTCCGTAATTTCTGGGATGGTCGGGCAAATAACGTATTTAATGGACTGGACCCGTTTGGCATGAGGCGGTTTGCTAATCCGGAAACAATCCCAACTGCCGAGATATATGTCAAAATTTCGAAAGGTAAGCTCAGTAAAAAACGGATTGCCATTTACAATGCCAGTCTGGCATCGCAAGCGGTCGGACCGGCGTTGAGCGACTTTGAAATGTCTTGCGGCGGAAAAGACTTTTCTGAGTTAGGCAGAAAAATGCTGGCGCTCAAGCCGCTGAAAAACCAGACCGTGGATCCAACCGATAGCGTATTAGGTCCATACGCCAATCAGGATGGTGATATTAAGTCCAGGTATAGCTATAAGGCATTGGTAAAAAAAGCTTTTAACAGTGCCTATTGGGATGTGCCGGATACTAAAACGATAGACGGCTATACACTTATCGAAAACAACTTCTCGTTGTTTTGGGGTTTAGCGGTTCAAGCCTACGAAGCTACACTGGTATCCGATGATTCCCGCTTCGATCAGGCTCAAGAAGACTTGATTAATGGACGCGACAAACTCACTGAGCAGGAGCAGAATGGTCTGAACCTGTTTTTCAATCAAGGCAAATGCATTGCTTGCCACTTGGGTTCCGAATTCACAGCTGCGTCAGTCAAGCATGTTTCGAATATTGAGAATACGCCGAACATCGGCAAATATACGGAGCGTATGTTAAGGGGGGATGGCGGCATCGCCTTGTATGATGCAGGGTTCTACAATATAGGTGTGCGCCCATCGGCAGAAGATATTGGTGCAGGAGCGAGCGATCCTTATGGTTTTCCCTTGTCGTTCACCCGTAATGCAAAAATGAAAGCAAATGACCCGATGGATTTTCTTATCGAAAATCCTAATATTTCCAATTTATCACCCGACCCGTTTCAGACTAATTCCGCACTTTTTTCCGCTGCAATTGGTTGTGTTTCATGGAACGCTGCTACAACGTCCTGGGGGACTCTGTGCGGCACCGATCCAGTCGTAAGTGACGAGCGTGATGCTGTTGATGGTACGTTCAAGGCATCGACCTTACGTAATGTGGAACTGACTGGACCTTATTTCCACAATGGTGGTCAAGCAACCCTGGAGCAAGTAGTCCGGTTTTATAACCGGGGAGGGGACCGCAAGGATTTATTTCCGAAAGACCCAGACTGCGGCGGGGCGCTCTTAACTTATGATGCATACGGCAATTCTGCGGTTGCCGCTGATCCAGAGACAGGCCTGATTGACAGTTCCGGTTTTCTGTTCGGCCCTGGTTCAGCCAGTAATATTGCGCCGGACATGGCGGGTGCTAAGGCCTTGCTTGATACATCCTGTAATTCAAGCCAGCCACCGGACGAAACATTGAAACTGAGCAATACGGATGTGGACGATTTAGTCGCTTTTCTGAAGGCCCTTACCGATGAACGTGTCCGTTGGGAGCAAGCGCCTTTCGATCACCCTTCATTAACGATACCCAATGGGCATGTGGGGGATGAGAATTGGGTGAAATTCAGCAAAGAAACCAATAAGGCACGGCAGCAAACTATCGAACTGCCGGCAGTTGGAGCCGCCGGACGAGGAGCTAAAGGCTTGCCTGCACTCCAATCATTTGATTCCCGGCTGCAATGAGTCTGCTGACGCGATAGGAATTCAGATTGTTTTAGCGACGATTAACAGCTTTCCTGATTTAGGCGCGGGCGCCGGTCAGGAGGGCTGAGGAGCTAAGAAATAAAGTTCGCCCCGAGCAGGTGCTT
>JBAQYH010000732.1:0-3848 GCA_049299935.1 Methylobacter sp.
CCCCCTGCCTTCGGCTTCCCCCTTTGCCAAAGGGGGCGTGTTTGCCGGCTGGCCGTGGGCGATTTGAGCTTCCCCCTTTGCCAGAGGGGGGCTGAGGGGGATTTCTTTGGCTGCCGGAACTATGAGCTGGGCTTCTTGCAGGGTTTTTTTATGTAGATAATCCAGTACATCGGTTTTAGTCAGGCGGCCGTCTTTTCCGGAGCCTTTGATAACGGCAGGATCCAGCGTATTTTCAGCAATTAACCGACGTACCGAAGGGCTCAACGGTATGTCCGACTCATCGTCGTGTTCGGGTTCGGGGCTGGGCTCAGCTGCTTTTGGCGTTTTTTCTACGGCTTGAGGTTCAAGCAAGGCCAGCACCTCGCCGCCGACCACAATGTCCCCGTCGTTTTTGAGTATTTTGCCGAGTATGCCGGATTCCGGCGCAGGAACTTCGAGCACCACTTTGTCCGTTTCAAGGTCGACGAGGTTTTCGTTCTTGATAACGGTATCGCCGGGCTGTTTATGCCACGTGATCAGCGTTGCATCGGAAACGGATTCGGGTAGGTTCGGAACTAGGACTTCAATGCTCATGTTATTTTCCTGAAGGTTTGCCGTAAAGGGCCGATTGAACGACGGCTTTTTGTTGTTCTATATGGACGCGGAAATTGCCGACAGCAGGGGCTGCGGATGCCTCGCGGCCGGCATAAGTCACGCTGATTTTCGGCCCTACATTATCGCTGAAGTGGTGTTTGGATTGATACCAGGCGCCTTGATTCTGGGGTTCTTCCTGGCACCAGATGAACTCTTTGAGCTGCGGGTATCTGCCGGCTTCCGCTCTAAACAATTCATCGGGGAAAGGGTAGAGCTGTTCTATGCGGGCAATGGCGACATGCTTAAGATCGTCCTGGCGACGCGCTTCCAACAGGTCGTAATAGACTTTGCCGGCACACATGACCAAACGAGTCACTTTTTTCGGATTGATGTCGTCCTGCTCGCCGATTAAGGGCAAAAATTGGCCGTCGGTTAAATCTTCCAGCGTGGAAACCGCCAGTTTATGCCGCAGCAAACTCTTGGGGCTCATGATGATCAACGGTTTTCGATAGCGGCGCAGCATCTGGCGGCGCAGCAAGTGAAATATTTGTGCGGGCGTAGTCGGGCTGCAAACCTGGATATTATGTTCGGCGCACAGTTGCAGATAGCGCTCCAGGCGGGCGGAGGAATGTTCCGGCCCCTGGCCTTCAAAGCCGTGCGGCAGCAGCATCACCAGATTGCACATGCGTCCCCATTTGGTTTCGCCGGAGCTGATGAATTGGTCGATAACCACTTGTGCGCCGTTGGCAAAATCGCCGAATTGCGCTTCCCAGATGACCAGGGTATTCGGCATCGTCGTGCTGTAGCCGTATTCGAAACCTAACACGCCCGCTTCGGAAAGCAGGGAATCGAAAATCTGCGCATTGCCCTGATCATTGTCCAGGTGCTTAAGCGGCGTATAGGTTTTATTATGCAGTTGGTTATGCAGAACGGCATGGCGATGCACGAAGGTGCCGCGGCCGACATCCTGTCCGGTCAATCGCACATGGTATTTTTCCATCAGCAGCGTCGCATAGGCCATGTTTTCGCCAAAACCCCAGTCCAGCGGCATGGCTCCTGCCGCCATTTTACGGCGGTTCTCCATGACTTTGGCGACTCTGGGATGCAATTCAAAACCGGTCGGCAAGCGCTGCATCCTGTCGTTACAAAAGCGCAGGGTATCTATGGAAACCGAGGTATTGCAGGGTGCCTTCCAATCGGAATCCAGGAATTTATTCCATTGGTTGGTGTAAGGGTAGGGACCGTCGGCCAGGATGGGCCTGGAAACAACCTCGCCGGCTTCGAGCAGTTTTTGGTAGTTTTGCTCCAGCTCCGTCGCTTGTTCATCGGTGATAAGCCCGGTTTTAATGAGCTTTTCCGCATAAAGTTTCCGCGTCGTTTTCAGTTTGCGGATTTTTTTATACATCAAGGGCTGGGTAGCCGAAGGTTCATCGGCTTCATTATGCCCAAGGCGGCGATAGCAAATAAGATCGATGACCACATCCTTGTTAAATGTCATCCGGTAGTCCATCGCCAGTTTGGTGACGAAAATAACGGCGTCCGGATCATCGCCGTTGACATGAAAAACCGGCGCCTGGATCATGCTGGCCACATCGGTGCAGTAAAGCGTGGAGCGCGCATCCCGAGGGTTGCTGGTGGTAAAGCCGATTTGGTTGTTGATGACGATATGCACGGTTCCGCCGGTCGAAAAAGCGCGGGTTTGCGACATATTCAAGGTTTCCATGATGATGCCTTGGCCGGAAAAAGCCGCATCGCCGTGGATCAATATCGGGATGACCGTGTTTTTGCCGTCCTTGCCTTTTCTATCCTGACGGGCCTTAACCGAACCTTCGACAACCGGGTTGATAATCTCCAGATGGGACGGGTTGAATGCCAGCGTTAAATGAACCGGGCCGCCGGGGGTGCTGATGTCGGATGAAAACCCCATGTGATATTTGACATCGCCGGTACTGACGCCCGGCGAAAGCGGCGAGGTGCCGGCAAATTCATTAAACAGGCTGGCAGGGCTTTTGCCCAGAATATTGACCAGAACATTTAGCCGGCCTCGATGGGCCATGCCGATCACAATTTCATTAACGCCTTTGCTGCCGAACCCTTGAATCAATTCATCCAGGATCGGAATCAGCGATTCGCCGCCTTCCAGGGAAAAACGTTTTTGCCCGACAAACCGATTGTGCAAATGGCTTTCTATGCCTTCGGCGGCAGTCAGCAGTTTCAATGTCCAGTGCTTTTTTTCCGGTTCCATTTTCAAGTTGGATTTAGAACTTTCCAGGCGGTTTATTATCCAACGCCTGATTTGAGTATCGACGATGTGCATGTATTCAGAGCCGATGCTGCCGCAGTAAATTTCTTGCAGATTGGCAATAATGTCGCGTAAAGGCAGCTGGTCAATACCGTAAAGCGCGCCGGTATCGAACAGGGTATCCATATCGGGCTCGGTTAGGCCGTAATAGGCAGGATCCATATCGGGAGGAGGGGGTAAGGTTTTACCCAATGGATTATTATTGGCAATCTGATGTCCGCGAACCCGGTAATGATTAATAAGCCGGGCTACAGCGGATTGTTTTTTGACGCTTTCTTCGGTAAAGCCTTGTAATTTTGCCAACCTGCCCTGAGATTTAATAGCAAGTTGCGCAAAGCGTTCTACAACCGGACTGTGAGGTGTTTCAAAATTAACGCCGTTGTGAATTTCACTGAATTCTTTTTGCCAGCTGGGTTCGACCGAATCAGGGTCTTCAAGGTAGCGTTCATATAAGTTTTCAACAAAGCTGGCGTTACTGCCGTAGAGGGAGGAAGAATCTTGAAAAAGTTTAAGCAGCTTACTCATTATGAATGTCCAATTTATTCTGCAAGGATTTTGTCTTTGTCCGAACTCTTAAGTAGTATATTAGCAAGATTTAACGCATTCGCTGACTAAAATATGCGGCGCTAGGCAAAGAAATGTTTTCACCTATAAATATGGTCGATATGATTTTATGACAGACAAAAGAAATATTGTAATTAAAGTTAAATACCCGGTGTCGGGAAAAGCGGCTGAGAACTTAGCGCCCAAGATGATAACGGAATGGAATGTCAAAAGGATTTTACTTGCCGTCGGCGCGCTGTTTTTAATTTTAGCGTCACTGGTATATGTTATTACTGACGATACGCAACAGACCGATTCAGATAATGCCGCGGCGGTGGCGGTTGATGCTACAGAAAAGCAGGCGGCGTCGCAGCTTGGGAATAAAGACGTTGAGATAAAAAACTTGGATATACCCAAGCAAGAAAGTCCT
>JBAQYH010000733.1:0-3232 GCA_049299935.1 Methylobacter sp.
CCGGAGCTTTTGCCGAGATCAGCCCGTGAGGGGTGCGGCAGGGATGCCGCACGTCAGCAGAGGGGCAGGAGCCCCTTCTGCTGACCCTCGGCAAAAGCGAGGAGCACAGGATAAAAGCGGTAACCGGGTCGCCTTTTCTTTGGTTACTTTCTTTTGGCGAAGCAAAAGAAAGTAACTCGCCCTCGGGGGCGAGACCCCGATTCAAATAACAGTCGCCTGGGCGACTCCTTATCCATTATTCATTCGGCTAACTGAGTAACATCAGTTTTTAACACATCAATTCTCATCGTTGGTGCAAGCAGACAACCGGGCGCACAAAATTGATGCATTACCGACATAAACCCGCCTCCCCTTATCCACACAATACCAGCCATAACCAATTGTATATATTGACTTAAATACACAAAACAATCATTTTTCAACTTTGGCACAACGATTGCTCTAAACAATACAGAGGCTCCAACGATGGAGCACTAAAAAATATCGGTTCAATGGCGAACCCAAACAGACAAAGGCGTCTACCAAGCTGAGTACATCACGTATTCCGCAAGGTGACGCTTTTTTTTTGCTGATTTTTTCAAACCTGCTGAGGTCAATATGAAACAAACCGGACGATTTACCATTAAAAAACTGGTTACGGCGCTCATTGCCGTGGCTGCGGTATCCACCTTATCTTTTGCCCCCAGTGCTTACGCAGCCGAAAAGCTGGAAAAGGAAAGTTTAAAGCTCGGTTTTATCAAATTGACCGATATGGCGCCTTTAGCGGTCGCTTTGGAAAAAGGCTATTTCGAAGACGAAGGCCTTTCCGTGCAACTGGAAGCCCAAGCCAACTGGAAGGTTTTAATGGACCGTGTCGTCAGCGGCGAACTGGACGGCGCGCACATGCTGGCCACCCTGCCCTTTGGCGCGGCTATCGGCTACGGCACCAAGGCCGATATTGTCAGCGCCTTCACGCTGACCTTGAACGGCGATGCGATTACCGTATCCAACGATGTCTGGA
Source organism: Methylobacter sp. (assembly GCA_049299935.1). GTDB lineage: Bacteria > Pseudomonadota > Gammaproteobacteria > Methylococcales > Methylomonadaceae > Methylobacter_A. The sequence goes on from JBAQYH010000733.1 coordinate 1,001, forward strand.
ACCAGATGAAGCCGCAGATTCCCATGAAAGACGGCAAGCCGGTGCATCCGATCAAAGCCGATACATTAAAACCGGTGCTGGAAAAATACAAAGCCGCGGGCAAACCGTTCAACATGGCGATGACCTTCCCGGTCGGCACGCACAATATGAAACTGCGTTACTGGCTGGCGGCCGGCGGCATCAAGCCCGGATTTTACGCGCCGCCTGAAGACACCTCCGGCCAGATCGACGCCGAAGCGATGCTGTCCGTCACGCCGCCGCCACAAATGCCTGCAACGATGGACTCGGGCACGATCGTCGGCTACTGCGTCGGCGAACCGTGGAACCAACAAGCGGTGTTCAAAGGCATCGGCGTGCCGGTCATCAGCGATTATGAGCTGATGAAAAACAGCGCTGAAAAAATCTTCGGCGTGAACAAGGAATGGGCCGACAAAAATCCCAACACCCACAAGGCGGTCATCAAAGCGTTGATCCGCGCATCGATGTGGCTGGATGCGGAAAACAACAAGAACCGTAACGAAGGCGTGGAAATGCTGTCGCAAAAACAATATGTCGGCGCCGACTACGAGGTGCTCGCCAACAGCATGAACGGCACGTTCGAATATGAAAAAGGCGATAAACGCGACCTGCCCGATTTCAACGTGTTCTTCCGTCATAACGGTTCTTACCCTTATTACAGCGATGCGGTCTGGAGCCTGACCCAAATGCGCCGCTGGGGGCAAATCAACGAATTCAAACCCGATGACTGGTACCTGGAAACCGCCAAGAAAGTGTATCGCCCCGATATTTACATGGCGGCGGCCAAGGCCTTGGTTGCCGAAGGCAAAGCGAAAGCAGGCGATTTTCCGGCCGACAACGAAACCGGCATCAAGCCGCCCAGCGCCGATTTTATTGACGGAGTCAGTTTCGACGCCACCAAGCCCAATGATTATCTGAGCAAGTTTGCTATCGGCCTTAAGGGCAAGCAAAAAGTGGTCGGCGGCAAGGTGGTTGAATAGTTGAGCAGCATCGTTCCCACGCTCCGGCGTGGGAATGCAGTAGAGACGCTCCAGCGTCGCGAGACGGGAAGCTAGAGCTTCCAACACTGGGTTCCCAAGCCGGAGCTTGGGAACCAGCCCGAATCGAACGTCGCATCAGCGACACCTTGTTTTGCAAGATGACGCAGAGCGTCAGGGACTGCATTCCCACGCTGGAGCGTGGGAACGATGCCGACCCCGAAAAAAAGTGTGAGTGCCGACCTAAACAATGGACGTTGAATTAGTGCAAGGACGCGCCTTTTTTACCTTTAACCTTTTGCCTTTCACCTGCTTTTAGAGGTACCGACCATGCACAACCGACTGATAAAATTTTTAAACATAACCGGCTTCACCTGGTTTGTCCCTCTGGTAAAAATAGCCGCAGGAGAAAATCCCTCGCTGCAAATCCGGCAACTGTGGCTGGTCATGGGCGTTCCGATATTCGCTTTCATGATCTTCCTGGGGTTGTGGAGTTTTTCCGCATCCAAAGTCAACACCAGTCTGGGCGCGATTCCCGGCCCGATCGCGGTGTGGCATGAAGCCGCCGGATTGCTGGACGACCATTTCGCCGAACGGGCCAAAGAAACCGAGTATTACCAACGCCAGCAAGCCCGCAACGAACAGAAACATGCGGAAGACCCGGCCGCTGAAATTAAAGTCCGCCCCTATAACGGCCAAGCCACCTATCTGGACAAGATTTTCACCAGCCTTTACACAGTGTTTGCAGGCTTTGTGATTGCCACGCTGATCGCCGTGCCGCTCGGCCTGTTCTGCGGCATGAGCCCGGTGTTTAACACCGCGATCAACCCGCTGGTGCAGATTTTCAAGCCGGTGTCGCCGTTGGCCTGGCTGCCGATCGTCACGCTGGTGGTCAGCGCGATGTACGCGGGCGGCAGCGATTCCTGGTTTGAAAAATCGTTCCTGACCTCCGCAATTACCGTCACGCTGTGCTCGCTGTGGCCGACGCTGATCAATACCGCAGTCGGCGTGTCATCGATAGACAAGGACCTGATCAATGTCGGCAAGGTGCTGCGCCTTGGCTGGGGCACCCAAATCAAGAAAATCATTTTGCCGTCCGCCTTGCCTTATATCTTTACCGGCATGCGCTTGTCGCTGGGCGTGGGCTGGATGGTGCTGATCGCAGCGGAGATGTTGGCGCAAAATCCGGGTCTGGGCAAATTCGTTTGGGATGAATTCCAGAACGGCAGTTCCAACT
>JBAQYH010000734.1:0-8746 GCA_049299935.1 Methylobacter sp.
GCGGTTTTTGATGCCGAGCTCGGAAGCGGTGTCGCCGGTTAACATCATGATGCCCTCGACGCCGGTCGGGGAAACCGCCTTGTCCAGCCAGCGGGATTCCTGGTAGCCGATTGCGGCCAGTAAGCGCCAGTCTATGTTGTATTGCGCTGCCGCCGAATTGAAATATTTCTGATACAGCGGAAGCCGGCTTTTTTGCTGCTGGCGGAATTTGCAGTTGCCGATATAGCTCAAGCTGCTGGTATGCCCGTAATGTTTTTCAATGAGTTGGTCGAGCGTCTTGTCCTTTTTGATGCGCTCGAAAAAACGCACCACTTCATCGTATAAGCTGTTGTCGTCCGATGGGCTTAATGCCCAGGCCAGCCGGCGGGGTTCGGAAATGTCGAACGCAATGTTGAGCTTGGGATAAAAACGGCGGATTAAAGTGGTCTGGTTGGAGTCGGCTACGGTGTAATCGATAAGCCCTTCGTTCACTAGGTACAGCAAGCCGTCGGTATCCAGTTCGTCGTTGACATTCCAGCTCAGGTTGGGCGTATCCTCCTTTAGATAGGTCAGGCTATCGATATGGCTGGTGCCTTTGGCTACCTCAATAATGCCATGGGTCAGGCTGTTTATATCACTTGGGCGGCGAGTGCCCGACCGGTAAATGAGCTGTTCGGTTATTTCGTGGTAGGCGGGGGCAAAGCGCATTTTTTTGCTGCGCTGGTCGGTGATGGTCAGGCCGGCGGCGGCAATATCGGCTTTGCCTTTGGCGATGCGGTTTAGAATGTCATCAAAGGTATTGGGCGTTTCGAATTTTACTTTAACGCCTAACTGGTCGGCGAACAGCACAACCAGGTCATACTCAAGGCCGGTGTAGCCTTCCGGGCTTTCATAATAGGTTGTGGGGTCGTTTCGGGTTAATACGTGTAAGACTCCTGTCCGCTTGATTTGTTCCAGTTTGTTGCGCGACAGGAATCCGTTATCGCAAGTCGTCAGCGTGGCTGCAAAAATAACGCCGATAATCAGTCTGGGCAGTCGAATCAAGATTGCCGCAGTTTTTTATATGCATTAATCAATGCATTGGTTGAGCAATCGTGGCCGTCGATGATAGCGTTGTTTTGAAGTTCCGGCAGGATGACTTTGGCCAAGGTCTTGCCCAATTCGACGCCCATCTGGTCGAATGAATTGATATTCCAGATGACGCCCTGAACGTAGATTTTATGTTCGTAAAATGCAATCAGCGAGCCTAAGGTCTTCGGCGTCAGTTTGCTAAATAAAAACGAATTGGACGGCTTATTGCCGTCGAATATTTTTGAGGCAACCAGCACGGCGTCGGATTGGTCGTCGGGCGACAGTTCCCGCATAACTTCCTGGGCTGTCTTGCCTTTCATCAAGGCTTCCGGCTGGGCCAGAAAGTTTGAAATCAAAGTATCATGATGTTCGGGCAGCTTGTAATGACTGTTGGCGGCGGCCAGGAAATCGCAGGGTATCAGTTTGGTGCCCTGATGAATCAGCTGGAAAAAAGCATGTTGGCCGTTGGTGCCGGGCTGTCCCCAAATAATCTGGCCGGTGCTGTAATCCACTTTTTGACCGTCATGATCTATGCTTTTGCCGTTGCTTTCCATGTCGGCTTGCTGAAAATAATCGGCGAAATAAAGCATGGACTGGTCGTAAGGCAGCAGGGCATGAGATTCGGCATTATAGAAATTGTTATACCAAATGCCGAGCAGACCCATGATGACCGGGATGTTCTGTTCAAAAGGCGCGGAGCGAAAATGTTCGTCAACTTCATAAGCGCCTTGTAACAGTTCCTCAAAGTTATCCATGCCGACATATAAAGCGATAGATAGTCCGATGGCCGACCATAATGAATAACGTCCGCCGACCCAATGCCTGAATTCGAACATATTGGCGGTATCTATGCCGAATGCGGCAACATTCTCGGTGTTGGTCGAAATGGCGACAAAATGCCTGGCAATAGCCTGCTGGTTTTTCGCGCTGTCCAGGAACCAGCTTCTTGCCGATTTGGCATTGGTCATGGTCTCTTGCGTAGTAAATGTCTTGGACGCAATAAGAAATAGTGTAGTTTCGGGGGATAAGTGCTTTAGCGTCTCAACAAGGTCGGCTTGGTCGATATTGGAGACGAAATGAACCTTTAATGACTCAGACGCATAAGGGGTAAGAGCAGTCGAAACCATCTTTGGCCCCAAATCGGAGCCGCCTATGCCGATGTTAACGATGTCGGTAATGGCTTTGCCGGTATAGCCCCTCCATTCGCCTGAGCGAACGCGGGTGCTGAAAGTCCGCATTTGGGCGAGAACGTTGTTGATTTGCGGCATAACATCCTGTCCGTCGACATAAACAGGTTGATTGCTCCTGTTGCGCAAGGCGGTGTGTAGGACGGATCGGTGTTCGGTGTTATTTATTTTTGCTCCGCAAAACATGTCTTTAATTTTTGCGTCCAGCCCGGCATGCTTGGCAAGATCAATGAGTAAGGGCAGGGTCTTGTCGGTTATTCTGTTTTTGGAGTAGTCAAAAAGGATGTCGTTAAAATGGAGGGAGAACTTGTTGTGGCGGTTTGGGTCAGCATTAAAGCTGTCGCGCAGGAGGATATTTTTGGTTTCGTTGTGATGCGTTATTAAAGCTGTCCAGGCTGTAGAAGTGGTCAAAGATGACATGCGGTAAAACTCCGTTTGAATAAAGTTGGCTTAAGTCTACGAAAAGCAGGGAAGGATAGCAATAGTACGGCAGTTCATTACCTTATAAAGGCGTTTGTATGGTAGGCCTGCCATCAATTCCTTTATTTGACCAAATCGATGTGCTAGAGTTAGCCATTGCTATTGGTCGAAAATCCAGCGGATGACGCTTGTTTTTTGATGAGTTCAAACAACATTAATAGCAGTTACATTTTTATCATAATAATAATTTTATCAAAACTGGAAGGTATTATGAACAGTACACACATTTTAAAGAAGGGTTCCCTGGTACTTCTGGGATTGTTATTTTCCGCATCCTTATGGGCGCACGGCGGAGCCGCAGGTACCGATACTGACCAATGCAAATTCGAATTGGAACCCGGTCATTGGTTGCATTACACCGCTTATCAACCTAACGCATTTCCTGCTGAAGATTTTTGCGCCAATATTCCTCGCGATAACGAAATGACTTTGCTGGTGTTCGATTATCAAGACATGAAATACAGGGATATGTCGGTTGAGTTTGAGGTGACAAAAGAGCCTGAAGGAACGCGCGTATTCTTTTTGCCGGCTGCAAAACATAAAAAAGGCACAGTCGAATTAAAACTGCCGAATGGCGTGCCTGAACCAGGCAAATACCTGATTCATATTACGCTGGTTCCTGATGCGGATAAGATGGATGCGCGTACACAGGGTGCGAGATTGGATGCGCACATGGGCTTTAAAGCAGGCGGCGGTCAAGCCGTGAGCAAAAACAATTTACTCTTGTATGCATTTTTTGCATTAGCCGGTCTCTATGTGCTGTATCTTTCAAGCGCCGGTTTCAAAAGCAAGGTGGATGAAATAATCGCGAAGATTAAAAGCTAAACAGACCAAGTTTTTTTGGTAAGTTGTATGTTGATGCCATTGCATAGTTACGGGAAGTTGACCGAAAATAAGCAATGGCATTTATCTACATGGAGGTAGAGCGCCAAAAGTAGGCGCTTTAGGCGATGCAGGAGCAGCGTAGCGGTGTGCGGAGGAGCGGAGAAGCCTTGATTTTATTGAATAATGGGGGAAATGAATAATGGTGAAGTTATTATCGGCTGGGGTGCTGATTGTTCTTTTTTCTGCGCCGGTATCGGCAGTGGAGTATGAAGACCACAGCGGCATGCTCATGGATCATGGTGATGGCCATTTAATGGATATGGCCGGTGGTATGGTTATGGGGCAGAATACCAGTACGTTGCCGGGTGGTTGCGATAGTATCGCTGAAACCAAGGAAATTACTGTACATGCCGGTCATAAATACGCTGAGAAGTTTCCCGGCAGAATGTTTGCGTTCGATACTCAGGAATTTAATTTTAAACCGTGTACGAAATTGACGGTTCATTTCATCAATGACGATAAAGTCCGTCATCAATGGATGATGCACGGCTTGCCCAAGTATTTATACCCCAAAGGCATGTTCCATTTGGAAGTGTCGGGTCCTGCAAAAATTTCCGGGACATTGATCCTGCCTCCCGGCGACAAAACCTATCTGGTGCATTGCGACATTGCCCAGCATATGGAAAAAGGCATGAAAGCCCAACTGAAAGTCGGTAAAGGCGATGGTGATTTGCCTAGTATTCCTGGCGTGACGGCTTACGTCGTACCTGATGACTACAAAGGGAGCCTGGAAACAGTGATGGCTGAAGTTTCGAAAGCAGCTGAAGCCGTATCATCGGCTGTTGTACCGCCTAAGGCTGTACCGGTCGCACCGCCGCCAAAAGATGATTCTATTATTTCAGGCGTAACCGTAATAGGCTTGGCGATTGGCTTGCTGCTTGCGCCGTTTTTGGCGAAAAAGTTTAAAGGCATGAGCGCGTCAGAGGTGGTTGCCACTATTTTTGATTGGTTGCGGGCAGGAATTGAGCTTGTCGTGAAGCTGTTGTCTAGATTGGTTAAACTGATTGCTTCCAATAAAAACAAGATATTGCCTGGAAGTTAAATTCGGGCAGCATAAGAACCCCTGCGCTCTTTGTTGAGTGCAGGGGTTTTTTTTGAGAGAAAAAAGTGCAAGACATAGGGTTTGAAATAGGCGGGCTGTTTATCAGCGCATTTATATCGTCAACAATAGCCCCAGGCGGATCGGAGGCCGTTTTGGCGTATCTGGCCGCGACAGGACAATATCAGGTTACTCTCTTGGTTATCGTTGCCACAATAGGCAACACTCTGGGCGCGATGACAACATGGGGCTTGGGTGTACTGGCGGCTAAGAAATTCCCGGTTGCCTCGCTTTTGTCGGAAAACAAACAGAAAGCCCTGGATGTCGTAAGAAAAAAAGGCATCTGGACGTTGTTGTTTACTTGGCTGCCGTTGGTTGGGGACGCCTTGTGTTTTGCGGGTGGCTGGCTAAAACTGCCGTTCTTCCAGGCTTGCTTGATCATATTGCTCGGTAAGTTCGGTCGATATGCGGTCATAGCCTGGATGTTTGTGTGAAGTTAGGGAGAATCAAGCCGTGCTGAATAAAAATCAAATACTTGGCAGTTATAAAAATAGAACACGGATGACACGGATTTGACTGATTCACACTGATAAAAAATCCGTTTAAATCCATCAAATCCGTGTCATCCGTGTTCCACGTCAAATTCAAAAGAGGTCATTGTGCTGCGCCATTTTCCGCAAGTTAACGCTGCTTACGCCCATAGAAAACGGGACTATTTTATAGCGGCGTTTACTTTTTTTTGTGTGGCGGTCTGCTTGTTGAGCGATGCCAATGCGAGCCTGGAAAAGCAAAATGCCCTAGGCGTTTGCGCCTGGGTGTTTGTGATCGGCTTGTTGCTCGGTGAAAACAGGGAAATCAGAGTGCAGGTTGCTATCGCCGTCATTTTTGCGACGATCGGCGAGCATTTTGCGTCGCCATTTATGGGCGGTTACACCTACCGGTTTGAGAACGTGCCGGCCTATGTGCCGCCCGGTCACGGCATGGTTTATTTGACCGCTGTCGCGTTGGGCCGTTCCGGATTATTCCAGCGTTATGCCAGGGAAATCGCCACAATGGTGGTATTGGTCTGCGGCGCTTGGTCAATTTGGGGGATCAGCGGCTATGCCGAGCAGGGCGATTCGGTTGGTGCATTACTGTATTGCGTTTTTTTGGGGTATCTTTTTAAAGGCCGTTCGCCGATGGTATATCTGGCGGCTTTTTTCATTACCACATGGCTGGAGTTAATCGGCACCGCCGTAGGAACTTGGAAGTGGGCGGCAATAGACCCGGTGCTGAGCCTGCCTCAGGGGAACCCGCCCAGCGGCGTCGCTGCCTGGTATTGTCTGGTTGATGCGGTAGCTATGGGTGGCGCCGCACCGGTTCTAAACGCTGCGAAGAATGTCCGCGACTGGTTTAAATCCGGCAAATTACGAAAAAATGCTTATCAGGGCGCCGAAAACGAATGATGTTGATAGAGCTGTATATTAAAAATGTATAAGCGAGACAATGAATAGCAAGCAATCGTTACACCCAAAGCCGACCAGAATCCTAATCATCGCAATGCGGTATCTCGGTGATGTGCTGCTGACAACACCATTAATACATTCGTTGCGGCAGGCTTATCCGGATGCTCGGCTTGATGTATTGGTGTTTCGAAATACGGCTTCGATGCTGGAAGGCAACCCTGATATCAGCCATATTATTACCACGCCTAACCGGCCTAAATTTCCGGATTATTGGCAATTGTTCCGGCAATTATTCAGGCAGTATGATCTTGCCATAACCACGCAGGCCGGAGATCGCCCCTTTTTGTACACATTGCTTGCCGCGCCGTTGCGGGTTGCCGCAGTGCCGCCGAAAAAAAACACAGGTTGGTGGAAACGTTTTTTTGTTCAACACTGGATAGAGTTTGACGACGACAACACGCATACGGTCTTGCAGCATCTTAAATTGCTGGATTTGATCAATGTTCCAAGATGTTTTTCAGTGGTTCCGCCGCAAATCGGAGAGCGGCAGCGGCTGGTAAAGCAATTTCCTTTTTTGGCTGATAATACCGGCTATGCGGTGCTGCATCCGCATCCGCAGTGGACATACAAACAATGGACTGTTGAGGGTTGGATAGAAGTAGGCCGCTACCTCAAAAAACTGGGATTAAAACTGGTGCTTTCGGGAGGCCCGGCCCAAGAGGAAATGGATTATGTCGCCGATATTCAGCGCCAACTCCCTGAGGATACGATCAATTTGGCAGGTCAGGTTTCGTTGGCGCAATTAGCAACTATTATTGCCCAGGCAAAATTATATATCGGGCCCGATACCGGCATCACGCACTTGGCTGCCGCAACCGGAGTCCCGGTCATTGCGCTTTACGGGCCGACCAATCCGGTAAAATGGGCGCCCTGGCCTAGCGGGTATAACCAGAATATAAATCCCTTTGATAAAACCGGCAGCCAGCAGCTTAACAATATCAGTTTGATTCAAGGCCAGGGAGACTGCGTTCCCTGTCATTTGGAAGGCTGCGATAAACATCGGCAAAGTCGAAGCCGATGCCTTGATACGCTTAGCCCTGAGCGTGTCGAGGAAGCCATTCGATTGGCACTTGGTAAAGGAATCGCATAAACAGTAATCCTGAATTGATTTCGCTTTACTTGCGGTTTTTGGTAAAGTTTCCCGTTACAGTCCTCAAGTTTTTCAAGGTAACACCCGGAATGCATTTAGCAACCAAGCAACTGGATGGCGTTTACGTAATCAACGTAAAAGCATTTGATCAGCGGCGTGCGTTTATGGAGACACAGCTCTTAAGTCACGATATGACGTCTGAATTTATTCTTGACGGCGACGCTGATGAGCTGACGGCTGAAATTGTTAACCAATATTTTATTGGCGACAATTTGTCGGCCAACCAAATGTCTTGCGCTTTAAAACACATCATGGCGTTGGAGCGTATCGTTGAAAAAAAACAGCGGCAGGCGCTGGTTCTGGAAGACGATGCCATATTTTCTCCAGGCTTTAATGAAGGCCTGCATTATGCGTTGGCAGAAAGCCCACGCTTTGACGGGCCGAAAGTTATTTTTATCGGCTGCGGCGGTAATTTTTATACGCCGAAAAGCCGTAGGAAACCGGGGCAGCATTTATATGTAGGCACCCGCGGCCGCTTTGCCGATTCTTATATTATTGATTTCAACACCGCACAAAAACGGCTGGATTGGATCAAGAGTAACAAAGTGTCATTGCCGATAGATAATCAGTTTGAAAAAATCGACCGGGAACTGGGAATCAGCATGTTGTGGCTCGAAGAACCCGTGGTGGAGCAAGGCAGTAAGGCCGGCGTATTTATGAGCGCGCTGGAAAAAGCGCCGCCTGTCTGGTTGCAGGGCCTTTATTTCAATTGGGAAAAGCTTAAGCGAAAATACATTTATCAATTATGGCGCTAACAACTTCTTATTTTATTGATACGCCATGTTAAGCGTAGTCATCATTACAAAAAATGAAGCCGGTCACATAGGCCGATGTCTTGAGTCGGTTTCATGGGCTGATGAGGTTATCGTGCTGGATTCCGGCAGTGTGGACGATACGGTGGCGATCTGCCGTCAATATACCGACAAGGTTTATCAAACAGACTGGCCTGGATTCGGTATCCAGAAGCAGCGCGCCGTGGATAAAGCCGGCGGCGACTGGATATTATCGGTAGATGCCGACGAAGTGGTAACGCCTGAGTTAAGAGCGGAAATCGAAAACGCGCTTCAGCAAGAACATTATAATGGCTATGAAATCCCCCGGCTTTCCAGCTATTGCGGCAGGCAAATGCGCCATGGGGGCTGGTGGCCCGACCATGTATTAAGGCTATTTCGCCGCGACTGCGGGCAATTCACCGATTCTGTCGTGCATGAGATTATTATTTTTCAGGGGCCGGTGGGGCGCATGCACTCGCCGTTGCTGCATGATGCCTTTGTAAACCTCGATGAGGTTTTGCATAAAGTGAACAGCTATTCAGCCTTGGGCGCAGAAATGCTTTACCGGCGGGGCGTTCGCTCATCGTTGGGCAAGGCCGTCTTAAAAGGGCTTTGGACGTTCATTCGCACCTATTGGATTAAAGCCGCATTCCTGGACGGACGGCAAGGGCTGATGC
>JBAQYH010000735.1:0-1877 GCA_049299935.1 Methylobacter sp.
GCGCAGGGCATGCAGGCCTGTATGCAAAATATTGATCAAGCCGAAATGCAAGCTTTTGAACAGCGCGCCAAACAAATGTCAGCCGAAACCCAGGCACTTTGCGCCAGCGGCAAACGGGATGAAGCCATGCAAACGGCCATGGCCTTCAGCAAAGAAGTATCCGGCAACAAGGCCATGCAGGCCATGAAAAAATGCGGGGAAGGCATGAAAAACATGATGCCGAAGATAGCGGCAGTTGACCAGGATGACGAGCATGGAAAATCCGGTCATCATATATGCGATAGTTTTTAAAAACTTTTACGCGCCCGCATTCCAGGGGCTGTGAAAGTATTCATGTTTTAGAACACCACAAAAGACACGAAGTTTTAAACAGGTATTTTTCTTCGTGTCTTCGCGGTAAATAATGCTTTTACACAGTCTCTGGAGATTCTTAAAGCCTGTAACCCCGCCATCCGTAATAAGCGATATAGCAATAACAAAGCACCGGGATAAAAAACGCTTGTTGAATGCCGATCCGGTCGGCGAATAGACCCTGCACAACGGGAAGCACAGCACCGCCGACGATGGCGGCGCATAAGATTCCCGACCCCTGCCCCGTGTGCCTGCCCAAGCCGCTAACCGCCAATGAAAAGATGGTGGGAAACATGATCGAGTTAAACAACCCGACCGCAAGAATAGTCCACATCGCAACCTGACCGCTGCCGAGCATGGCCGCTAAAACCAACAGCGCCGCCGTTATCGCGTTAAATGCGAGCGCTTTGCCGGGCTGGATTTTTTGCATGGCCGCCGCGCCGATAAATCGCCCGACCATAGCACCGCCCCAATAAAACGACACATACTTTCCGGCATCTTGTTCTGCCAACCCGGCAATCGACGGTTCGCCCAAAAAATTGATCAGGAAACTGCCTATCGCCACTTCGCCGCCGACATAAACAAAAATGCCGACTGCGCCTAATACCAAGTGTTTGTAGCCCCAGGCGCTGTCATGAACTCCATTTTCACCACTTGAAACCTGCGCTTCGGCAGCTTCAATTTTAGGCAGTTTAATCAGCGCAAAAACGACCGCGATAAAAAATAAAACCGCAGCAAGCAGCAGATAAGGATTCTGGACTGCGGCTGCTTGCGCTGCCTGGTAAGCCGATAATTCATCGGGGTTGAGCAACTTAATTTCATCCGCCGTTTTAACCGCAGTGGCAAGGATAAATAACGCACCGAGATAAGGAGCGATAGTCGTACCCAGGGAATTAAACGCTTGGGTCATGGTTAATCGGCTGGAGGCGGTTTCCGGATTGCCTAATATGGTGACATACGGATTTGCGGCAACCTGCAACAAGGTGATGCCTGAGGCTAACACAAAAAACGCCGCCAAAAATAACGGATAGGAATGCAGGCTTGCAGCCGGATAAAACAGCAAGCAGCCTATGCCGGCAATAGCTAACCCGGCAATGATGCCGCCTTTGTAATCGATTTTTTCAACCAAATAGCCGCTGGGAACGGATACGACAAAATATGCGGTAAAGAAGCAAAATTGAACCAACATTGCTTCCGTGTAATTCAGCGTGAATACCGATTTTAAATGCGGGATCAAAATATCGTTCAAACTGGTTATAAAACCCCAGATAAAAAACAGCGAGGTTAATATTGTTAACGAGCCTAAATAGGATTTAGAACCGCTTGTCGAATCGGCTGTATTGATCATAAATTTATCGATATGTCAGATTAAAAGCATAAAAGATTATCACCACGAAGACACGAAGGACACGAAGTTTTATTTCTTCGTCACTACTCAGCGTATGCTCAATAGAACACGGATTAAACGGGTAAACACCGATTTAAAAACGCAAACAAACTGGGTTCGGACTAAAAATCCCTATCTG
>JBAQYH010000736.1:0-2441 GCA_049299935.1 Methylobacter sp.
ATGAATACAGAGGGTGAACGGAATTTTTGTCGGGAACATCCGTCCGAGAACCGCGTGGGCACAAAAAACGTGCCCACCCTACCGGGCTGCCGTTCGGCGCCGAAACCCTGGTGCCGCTACGCGCCGGCGAACCGGTCGGTTGGCGGCATGCCTAGATTCCTGTCGTAGGTGAAGCATTCAACCCATTCCCTTCCAACAGAGGAAAACAGTGATGAAGTATTCAGGTTGACAACCCTACCCCAACAAAAAAGGCCGGCAACCGTAAGATTGCCGGCCTGAATTTCCCGCTTGCCGCCAGGATTACTTAACGTTGAATCCCTGCGCGTTCTTGCCGTCGCCGGTCTTGACATACATCTTCCTACCGTCCAGCCACCAGGCATCCTTCGCGTGTTCCGCCGGCACCGGGATCAATGCGTAATCCGGCGTCAGCGTATAAGTCACGCCCAGCAATTTTGCCGTAACCGTACCGTTATCGTTGCCAATTGCGCCGGCATGGATGTCAGTGGTTTTGAAGGCGGCGATCAATTGCGCCAAGTCGGAGAAGGCCGGGTACAAGGTCTGCTGGTTGCCGGTGCTATCCTGATACACCACATGCCCCTCTGCATCCGTGGTGAACCCGGCAGCGCCGCCGTCGGTCTTGCTCACCAACCAAGCCGGTTGCAGCGCATAGGTGATGCCGTTGACATTGGCCTGGAGCACGCCGTAGTCGTTCACCGTCACGCCGGCTTTTTTGTCCAGTGCGACGAGTTGGACAGCGAACTGGGCGGATCGGCAACAGTGGGCGCAAAGCGGGCGATCACGCCGGGTGTGAACAAAAGTGCGGTTTTCATGTAACCTACGGTATTCATTCCAATTGCCCAAAGGAGAGCCATGCCATGCAAAATATTTCCGACAAGGATATGGAATTGTTGGATCGCATGAATCGCAACCCACTCTTGAAAGCGCGAATGGAAAGTTTATTATCCGTCGTGGAAAATGCGGGGGACGACATTGTGAAGGCTGACGACGCTGAAAGACGGGTCATAGAAGAGTTGCGCCAGATGGGAAATGAAGCGTTGACGGGCTGGGCGGAAAAACGCATTGCCATTTCTCAAGAAAGCCCCGCATCGGACGGCGGGCAAGCGTTTACACGTAGCGGTAAAAAAAACTCCACTGGCACAGTACGTTCGGCGAAATTCATGTAACCGAGCCCGTGTATAAATGTCCCGGAACGCGCTTACGTCCTTTCAGCAAGAGCGCCGGGGTTGCTTGCCGAGGTTGCTCCCAGCCATTGCAGCGTGCGGTAGTGGACTTCGGCGCAGACCATGCATTTGGTCAAGTGACTGATAAATTAAAAGAACATTACGGAATAACGCTCCCTGCCAGTACGATTCGGCATATCACGGAACGGCATGGTCAGCGTATCCTTACGGCCTATGTTGCAACAAATGACTGCCCTGACAAAGTAGGTTGCGATTTCGTCATTGCAGAAATAGATGGCAGCATGATCCCGATTGTCGAAGTGGATGAAGCTGCACCCGACAAGCGTAAGGGCAAGGTGGAGTCCTGGAAGGAAGCGCGTCTTTGCCTGGCACATCAACGGGGCAAGCTCAAACCCCATTTTGGTGCAGTGTTTCAAGGAACGGTTGAGGACGCAGGGCAGGTCTTGTTTGATACCGCCTGTCGGGCAGGCTTTGGGCGCGGCACGTATCTGCATGCGGTAGGTGATGGCGCCGTCTGGATTGATCGGCAAGTCGCCAAGCAATTTGGCGCGCAAGGTCACTATTTGATCGATTTATTCCATGTTTGTGAATACCTTGGCGCGGCGGCTTCGGCCTGCGCAGGGGGCGTATCGAAGAAGAATTGGCTGGAAAAGCAAAAGGCACTTCTGAAAGACGGGCAAGCACAGAACGTCATTGATGGACTGAAATCCTTCCTTGAGCCGGAAGCGGAAGAAGACTCCAATGCACCGGTGCGAGCCTGTCATCGTTATTTGAGCAACCGTATCGGGCAACTCGATTATCCCGGTGCGCTGGCCAATGGCTTGCCGGTCGGCTCCGGGGAGATTGAAAGCGCACACCGCTATATCATCCAAGAGCGGTTAAAATTGCCCGGAGCTTGGTGGAGTCCCGACAATGCTAGAAATATGCTGGCACTAAGGGTGCTGCGCGGCAATAACCAGTGGGAAAATTACTGGCTCAATAATACGGAAATGCAATGAGCGCGCCGCACTTTTGTTCACACCCTTCTTGACTGGCAGACGCGGATGCAACAGGCGCAAGGAAGAAACAACGCCAATTCGATCTTCGGCGTACACAAGATTCCCTCCGATGCCCAGATACGCAACCTGCTCGATCCCGTGCCACCCTGCACGCTATTTCCGGTGATATCAGACATCGGAAGCATGCTGTTCTACCATGGGTATCTCGACGGTTATCGTTCCATTGGCAACACTTTTCTGG
>JBAQYH010000737.1:0-5788 GCA_049299935.1 Methylobacter sp.
GGGCACCATCCAGTCTTGTAATGGGCGCGGGCGGTAAGCAATCTCGCGCAACGGTTGGGTCTCCAATTGCTTGCGACCTAATGTTACAGCTTCGCCCAGCGTCTGACCACCCACCAGCGACTCATACAAATCGAACACAAACTGCGCGGCGGTCACCACGTAGACGTTGTAGCGCATCGCCACCACGCCCCCCACACCCGCATTCACCACTTCCTGGGCCAATGATCCAAACGCCCTTACCTGCATATGCGTGTCTTGGTGAGCAGATTCGTGCTGCGCGGCGTCGGTCGAATCGGCTTGCTCCAGTGTCATTTCCGGAGTGGCGGGTGCTTCGGCATGGGCCGAGCGGCAAGCGTTAAGCACCAGCACCGGCACGTCTGTTTCAGCGAGTAATTTGCCAAGAGCCAGCCCATCTACCAACTGCGCATTCCCCTCAACACTGGGGTTCTCGAACAGTAAATAGCCGTGCGCACCGGCACGGGGGATCGACAACGTCAGCGAACCGAGATCACACAGGATTGCAGACAGTTCACCTGCCTGCTTCGCTTCGGCATATTTCCCGTGCCCGTCGAAGTGGACGACGTGATACGGTTTCCCTTCCGCTTTGGCGGTGCGCAAAACTTTGCCGAGTCGCGCGAAAGTCGGTGGACGTAGCACGTCGAGTTGATAGGCATCACGTGAGCTTTCGTTTAATCCTTTGATTAGACGGCTGGCTACCGAGCGGAACGGCACGTCATCGCTGCCGCAAGGACGGCAAATTACAAGCAGAATGCGAATTGGTTCGACAGATTTGTCTTCCATCATGCTTAATTGTGGAAGCTTAGGTATCCTAGCCATGTCCGTCTGCGTACGGACAAATGCGTTCGCCTCCAGGGCCAGATGTGTTTCTGTCACGGGATCGCGGAGTAGTTCCCACGGAATCGCCGTCGCTTTCTGAACTTCGGCGACAATCTCGATTCGAGTTTCATTCAGATGTTCTTGTAACCGAGCCCAAAGGCGCTCAGCTGTTTTACTGGATTCAAAAACCTGTTGGAATAATTGATCTCCAATTTCGCCGATGCGTCTTTCGATACGAGCCGCGATCTGCGGGGCTGGGTCCGCGGCATGTTGGAGATAATCTTCCAGATACCAGCGTAAGCTTTCCCTGTCCTGCGGAGTTAAGGCAAAATCAAACTCCACAGTCGCCGTTTGGCGTGGTGACCCGTCACATTCAAATACGAGCTCAACGCGGTATTTGTTTGGGCTGATGGTTGACTGAGTAAGACGTAATATTCTCATTAAATTTCCCTAGGTTTATAGAGATGAAGGTATCTGGACAAATTGAGAGACCATGTTACCTGTCGGACACTCCCTGCATAAAACTTTAGAGGAAACGGTCAACCTTGGAACGCGAATCCAATATTTATAATATCCCATAGTGTCATAGTGTCATAGACGGAGCGAAAAAGCCTTGAGCCAGAGTTGAGGATCATCATTTGGCTCATAGAGGCTAGGTCGAATGTCCGGAATTGGCCGAGGGTGTGTCAAAACTCTTGCTCGCATCTGCCTGAAGTGAAAATTACTTCACTAAGCAGCTTAAAATGAGCGCTTTCTTAATGATTATCTCCACAGTGACCGGTATTTAGTTCGATAACCGGCAGGATTAAACCACTGCATTTTAGATGTCTACGTTTTGACACAGTCTGGGCCGGCTGCTGCCGGTCGAGGTGGTCAGCGATTGGTCGTTATCCGATGTTAACCTACGTCCATTCCTTGTCCATAGTTGGTGTTCGTAGTTCGCAATTTTAGCTCTAAAAAATATCAATACGAGTAGAAAGTGGCTTGAAATTTTCCATACTTTTTGCAAAAACTATAAAGAACTATAATTGATTATAATTTTTTTCGTCACTCAAGTCAGACCAGCTTTGTTATTCTATTTTCAAGGTAGGGCTAATGGTAGATACAAGTATGATCGACTGCGAAGCTTTGAAATACTTCGCCAGAAAGTACACTTGATGGAAAACAACACCTTGCAATGATCGCAACATTAAAAACAACCTAAAAAGCCTAGAACATGAACAAGCTGCCATCAAGTAGGGATGCATCTGCCGTCGTACCCACGAGAAATGTAAACTGCTCGATTTGCGGGGCCGCGTCGACGGATAGGCAATACCATAGGCTTGTGGATCGATTCACCTGCGAGCACTGTCTGCTGGAATCCCGCAAGCAGCTTGCCGGACTCGTCGACGACCATCCTTACGAGGATTTCGCCGAGGCACTCGCCGCCGCGCTCGACCTGCGTGAAAACGAAACCGGCCTGCACTCGAAACGGGTGGCCTCGCATACGCTGATCCTTGCTCGTCATCACTACACAGATGCGGCGATACTACGGGAAATTTACTGGGGCAGCCTACTTCACGACATTGGCAAGATTGGCGTGCCCGATGCGATACTCCTGAATCCGGGGAGGCTGTCGGAAGACGAGTGGAAGGTAATGCGGCTGCATCCGGAGCACGGCAGCCATATCCTGGATAAACTTCCCTTCTTTTCCCTTGCGGGAGAGATCGTGCTCTGCCATGAAGAAAGGTACGACGGCTCCGGCTATCCGCGCGCCTTGCGGGGCAACGCGATTCCTTTGCCTGCGCGCCTATTTGCGGTTATCGACACTCTCGACGCCATGACCTTTGATCGCCCTTACCGCAAGGCGCTCTCATTCGACACGGCCAAGACGGAGATCATCAAAATGTCCGGCAGTCAGTTCGACCCGGTTGCTGTTGAGACATTCATGCAGGAAGAGCAACTGCTCAGGGAAATGACAACTGTGGACCAAATCGAAGTAGGACGGACTGATTCTGACCGAATTGGTGGGGCTATATCGGTCAGATAACTACGTTGAAAACAAAGCTACAAAAAATCTTTGGTTGTACGATCTGTGACTTGCATTAAAGAATGAATTTGTGGCTTTGGCTGGCCGAAAATGGCCGTTCAAGGCCATTCCAAGCATGTTCGACTTATCTATAGTTGTATAGTAGCCTGCACCACTAAACCAAGGATAAATTGTCAATCAGCAAAGATCGTCAGTTTACACTTGGTGCCAACATAGTATGTTAGATTTAAAAATTATTTAAGTATGCCTTATATTTTTCTCGGCATTGTTTTGCTTCTTCCTGGCTGCGCTCTGCAAAAACAAGGGCAGACACCTGTCATTTTAGCGGCATCCAATGTCATTCCATCGTTTGTAATTCCTGACGTTAGAGAGCGAATGCTGTACCTTGCCCGTCAGGAATGGGAATTGTTCGGTCGGCCTGAAGTCAATTATGATATTGAGCCGCCGACAGTAACTTATCCGAGTAAAGCAACCCACGGTCATGAAACGCTACCGCCTTTTTTTAGCCGGATCTTCATGTATTGGTATACTGTGACAGACTTACCGATAATCGGGTATGAAGGAGAAATTAGACCCTGGTCGGGGGCTTTTATCGTCTGGCTGGCTCGAAGTGCAGGCGTACCAGAAAGTGATTTACCTTCTACCGTTTTGCATTGGGATTATATTCAGTATGTGATGGCGACTGGTTCCGAAAACAGATTTGTAAGCCATGCCATCAACACTTATGCCCCTAAGCCCGGAGACATCATTTGTGCACCACGGGGTGAAGCTTTTATCCAATCAATTCACAACTATAACGATCTAAGGCGTGGGGCTTATCACTGTGATTTAGTGGTTGCACAACGGCCAGGGGAACTTGATGTGATAGGAGGCAATGTCCTGGATACTGTCAGTTTGACTCATATCAAACTAGATGGGGCGGGAAAAGTGATACCCACAAAAACCAGGCCATGGATGTTGGCGATAGAACAGAGAAATTAAAATATACGTGAAATCCAGAACGAGGACATTCGCAATTAGCCAATACTGGATGATTTACTGGCTCAATTCGACTCCTGAGCGGACGGTCAAAATTGCCTTAAAACAAGATAACGTTTTTGAAGGAGTTGTCGATCAAAACATTAGACAGACCATATCGAAATGTCTAATGTTACCTGAATACCGATTGGAAATTTCTCGAAACTCGCCCAAAACTGCATGTTTTAAAGGCAGGTTTCAAAATGGCTTTAAACCTCTAATAAGAAAATACAACCTATTCCAATGAATGCAGCCACTGGCAATTAGCGAGTTTCCTGTGAGTTGTCTTTTCTAGTCCTGCCAGCTCTAGAGCTTCGCAACTACCGATTGCGGACACATATTCAATGCCCGCTAACTTTTCCTTTCGTAAACTTGACTGGCTGAAATACGTCTGGATTTTCGGGCCCTTCTACTTCAAGAAAACCGGCCGCACCTTTTTGCAGGCGGCTTAAACTATGATCTACCAAAATATAAGTGCCTGGTACTTCCAGTTTTATATCAACAACTGCCGAACCGCCGGCTGGAACCATTGTCGTTTGAACATTGGATATAAATTCAGAAGGGTTTCCCCCGGTATAAACCTTGTCAAACATCTCACCAATAACATGAAAGCTGGACGTTACATTGGGACCGCCAACACCGAAGAAAATGCGCACAGTTTCACCCACTTTTGCTTTTAGGGCGCTTTCTTTTGACAGAGCGCCAACGCTGCCATTAAAAACAACGTAATCCGGTTCTTCCTTATTCATCTTGGGTATAGAAACTTCATGAATACCAGACTGGTCGGTCTTGCCCTCTAGATATAAATCACCCTGCATTACGTAAAACTCACGGTCAACCTTCGGCCAGCCCTCAGGTGGCTCAACCACCATTAACCCATACATACCATTTGAAATATGATGAGGAACTACCGGTGTTGCGCAGTGATAGACATACGCGCCGGGTTTTATCGCTTTAAAACGTAGAATACTTTTATCGCCTACTGGCGTTTGCGTAAATTTAGCGCCACCGCCCGGCCCGGTTATGCCATGCGAATCAATGCTATGAGTGATCGGACTAAGCGGTGAATTTTTTAAGGTTAGTTCAACGGTATCGCCCTGGCGCAACCGGATCATGGGGCCTGGAACTGTGCCGTTGAATGTCCAGTAATTGTATCCGACTTTCTCTGTTAGCAAGGCAGTTACAGGAATGGCCTCTAGCTCAACTTTCACCAGTTCCGGTTTTGTTCTTATTAGCGGTGGCGCTGCTTTAGGAGTTGGCAGGTGCGAAATGCCTTTGGGTAGGTCAAGAATTTTCACTGCACCGGCGTGCATGTCGTCGTTATTCAAGCTTATGGGGGTTGCAGTTAAGTCTGATGGTTCAACAGTCAATTTTCCCGACATACCGGAATCCTGATGTCCAGGCAATGTGCATTTAAAATCATATTCGCCAGGTTGTTTGCATACCAGGTTTTGACTCGTTACCTGTCCGGCTTTAGCTGCCAGGTGTATCCCCAGTTCCTTAATGACAAAATCATGTTCGATGGCGCCTTGACTGTTGTCCAGCGTGAAGGTCACAGCTTGACCTTCTTTAACTTTTATCTGGGCCGGATTATAGTTGAATTCAGTAGAGGTAATCTTGATTTCAGTAGGTTTGGCCTGAGTGGCTGCGGTTGATTTTGCGTCTATTGTTGATGGTTGCTTAACGACACAACCTTCGGAAACCATCAAAGCTACCGAAATAAATAGCAGCAATGAGAGTGTTGATTTTGATCCGTTGATATGAGCTGTATAGTTGTGCGCGATATCCATACTGGTAGAAAGTTTATCATTTTTCATTTTGATACATTCTCCCGATGTTTAAGTTAAAAAACATTTTTAGCTAATTACATCACCTCCATAGAGCCCGTATGTTAAACGGCGTGCA
>JBAQYH010000738.1:0-8241 GCA_049299935.1 Methylobacter sp.
GGGTGTAAATGGGCATTAACAGGAAGAAACCGAAGTAAATCGCGGTAAAAATTCGAGCAAATATGGTTGCTGTGGGCGTCGCAGGTTGCGTACCCAAATAGCCCAACGCCAGGAAGCTGATCACAAACAGGGCCAGCGCTTTTTTGTAAATGCCGCCGCGATAGCGAATCGATTTGACCGGACTGCGATCCAGCCAAGGCAACAGGAACAGCACGACAATCGCTCCGCCCATGCCGATAACCCCGGCAAATTTATCGGGAATCGCTCTTAAAATGGCATAGAAAGGCGTGAAATACCAGACCGGGGCGATGTGTTCCGGCGTTTTCATCGGGTCGGCAGGGATAAAGTTTGCGTGCTCGAGGAAATAACCGCCCATTTCCGGCATATAGAATATGACCGTGGCGAAAAACAACAAAAATACGCCCACGCCGACCAAGTCTTTGACGGTGTAGTAGGGATGGAACGGAATGCCGTCCACAGGATGGCCCCAAGGGTCTTTGGAATCCTTGATTTCAATGCCGTCAGGGTTGTTGGAACCCACTTCATGCAAGGCCACGATATGCAGGAATACCAGCATCACTAATGCCAGAGGCACCGCAATCACGTGAAAAGCGAAGAACCGGTTCAGGGTTGCATCGGAAACCACATAGTCGCCCCTGAGCCAGAGCGATAAATCATCGCCGATCACAGGAATGGCGCTGAACAGCGAGATAATAACCTGCGCGCCCCAGTAGGACATTTGTCCCCAAGGCAGCAGATAACCCATGAATGCTTCGGCCATCAGGGCTACGAACAACAGCATGCCGAAAATCCAGATCAGTTCGCGGGGGTGCTTGAACGAACCGTAAATCAAGCCCCTGAACATGTGCAGATAAACAACGATGAAAAACGCCGACGAACCGGTCGAGTGCATGTAGCGAATCAGCCAGCCCCAGTTCACGTCGCGCATGATGTATTCTACGGAATCGAATGCCAGCTTGGCATCCGGTTTGTAGTTCATCGTCAAAAAGATACCGGTCAGGATCTGGTTAACCAGCACCAGCAGCGCCAGTGAGCCGAAGAAATACCAGAAATTGAAGTTTTTAGGCGCATAATAATGCGTCATGTGCTCATTCCAGAGTTTGGCCAGCGGAAAACGAGCCAAAATCCATTCGTTACATTCAGTTATGCGGCTAGGTTTCATGCGCTTGCTTCCTCTGCGGATTCACCAATAATCAGTAGGGTATCGGTAATATAGCGGTAAGGGGGGATTTCCAGGTTAGTGGGTGCCGGTACGCCGCGATAAACGCGGCCGGCCAAGTCAAACCAGGAGCCGTGGCACGGACAGAAAAAACCGCCTTTCCACTTGTCGCCAAGATCATTAGGGGCTATTTCGGGACGGAACGTCGGTGAGCAACCCAAGTGAGTGCACAGACCCACAGCGACAAAAATTTCCGGCTTAATGGAACGCCCCGGATTTTTGCTGGATTCAGGCTGTATGGATTCGTTGGATAGGGGATCCCTCAGCTCATTGTCCAGCGTTTTTAGCGTTTCAAGAACCTCAGGGGTTCTGTTGAGTATCCAGACCGGTTTGCCCCGCCATGCGACCCTGATTAGTTGACCGGGTTCCATTTTGCTGAGGTCAACTTCAACAGGGGCGCCGGCCGCCATGGCCTTGACGCTGGGTTGCATCTGAGCAAGAAAAGGAACAGCCAAATAGCCTGTGCCGACTGCGCCAACCACGGTCAATGCCGTGGTTAAAAATTGGCGTTTGGACTGATCGACGCCTTTATTATTCATTATAGAACTCTCCTGATTAAGTCTGCGCTTCTTAAGGGCGCATTATTTTCTTACGCCAATATACCATTAGAGCTTATAAGATTTGAAGTGCTTAAGCCGCCGGTTTTGGTGTTTGTTAGGTATTAAAAATGGCCGGCTGGGGTCATGTAATGCACAAGCTTATGATATTGCAACATATTATGAAGTTTTTATTGATGACGGCACGGCTAATTATTTTATATAAATGATCTGTATTTTATGGCTTGTTAGGTTAGCTATTTTAATTAAAGAATATCCAAACTTTTGATTAATGCGGCAAGTAATGCTGCATTTTCTTCCGGTTTGCCTATGGTTACCCGCAGGCAATCGGACAGCAAGCCGCCTTGAGCGCTCAGGTTCTTGATTAAAACGCCTTGTTGTTTGATTGATGCGAAGATTTCGTTTGCCCGGTTTTCCGGGGTTTTAAACAAGATAAAATTGGCGGCGCTGGGATAGGCGGTGATGCCGTCCAGTGCATTAAGCCGGTTAAGGACGACCGACCGTTCGGCGCAAATCTGTTGCGTTTGCCGATCGAACAATGCCTTGTTGGACAGCGCAAAGTCTGCGCTGATTTGGGTTAAGCTGTTGATATTGTAAGGCAGGCGGATCTTATGGAGTTGCTCGATGATGGCAGGCAGGCCGGCAATATAGCCGAGGCGTAAACCCGCCAGCCCCAGTTTCGACACAGTGCGCATGACCAGCAGGTTGTCATACTGTCCCAGGCTGTCGATAAAGCTGGCATCGGCAAAAGGCGCATAAGCTTCATCGATTACCACCAAGCCCTTGGCGGTTTTTATGATGTCCCGGATCGACGCTTCGGAAAATAAATTGCCGGTAGGGTTGTTTGGGTAGGCCAGAAAAATGACCGAAGGCTGATGCAGTTCTATCGCAGCCAGCATGGCCGGCAAATCCAGGTCGAAACTGTCTGCCAGCAGCGGAATGGCGTGGTAGCTTAGCCCCAGGCACAGGCTCAGCTGTTTGTACATCACGAAACCGGGATCCGGCGCCAGCACAGAGGCATTGGCAGGCAGCGCCATTAACAGCAACTGGATGATTTCATCGGAACCGTTGCCCAGCAACACATCGAACTGATCGGGTATTCGATTCAGGCGTTTGATGGTTGCCGTCAGGTGCCTGGCTTCAGGGTCGGGGTAGCGGTTCAACGGACAGTTTTTCAATGTTTCCAGCCAGTCTTTCTTGATGTCTTCGGGCCAGCTGTAGGGATTTTCCATCGCATCCAGTTTGATCAAGCCTGTCGCATCGGCGACTTTATAGGCGGACATTGCTAAGACTTCTTTTCGGAAAATGGAGGAAAGCGGATTATTTTCGGACATATATGGGGTTCAGGGCAAAAGGTGCAAGGCGAAAGGCGAAAGGCGAAAGGCCTGGTGCAAGCGGATGGTTCTTTTCGCCCTTGGCCCTTCGTCTTTAGCCTTCTTTTTAGTCTGTTTTTATTCTAAACTCCGCAGATCGCGCATGGGCCGTCAGGCTTTCGCCTCGCGCCAACAGCGAGGCGGTTTTACCCAGCGTATCCGCACCTATTTGGGAGCAGTTGATCAAACTGGAGCGTTTTTGGAAATCATAAACACCCAGCGGCGATGAAAACCGTGCGGTGCTGGAAGTGGGTAATACATGGTTGGGCCCTGCACAGTAATCGCCCAAGGCTTCGGCGGTATAGCGGCCCATAAAAATGGCGCCCGCGTGGCGGATGTTTTTGCACAAGGCTTCCGGGTCTTCAACGGAGAGCTCCAGATGTTCAGGCGCAATAATGTTGACCACGTCGGCAGCGGCATTCAAGTCGCCGACTTTGATCAATGCGCCGCGCGTCGTCAGCGATGTCCTGATGATCTCGGCGCGTTCCATGGTAGGTAATAGTTTGTTGATGCTTTGCTCGACAGCGTCCAGATAAGCCGTGTCAGGACTGATCAGGATCGCCTGGGCATTTTCATCGTGTTCCGCTTGTGAAAACAGGTCCATCGCAATCCAGTCCGGATTGGTTTTGCCGTCGCAGATAACCAGGATTTCCGAAGGCCCGGCAATCATGTCGATGCCGACTTGCCCGAATACGAGTTTTTTGGCGGTAGCCACGTAGATATTGCCGGGGCCGACGATTTTTGCCACCGCAGGGATGGTTTCCGTGCCGTAAGCCAGCGCGGCGACGGCCTGCGCCCCGCCCATCGTAAATACGCGGTCTACACCGGCCAGATAGGCGGCTGCCAAAACCAGTTGATTGGTTTCGCCGCGAGGCGCAGGCACGACCATGATCAATTCGCCGACGCCCGCGACTTTGGCCGGTATCGCATTCATCAATACCGAAGAAGGGTAGGCGGCTTTTCCGCCCGGCACATAAAGTCCTACGCGGTCCAGCGGGGTGATTTTCTGCCCGAGCACAGTGCCGTCGGCCTCGGTGTATTGCCACGACTCCATTTTCTGGTGTTCGGCGTAAGCGCGGATACGGTCTGCGGCGGTTTGCAGGGCCTGGGTCTGTTCGGTCGGCAAGCCGTTCCAGGCCGATTTGAGGACTTCCGGCGACAGTTCCAGCTCGGAGGCTTGCGTGACGGTGCGGTGGTCGAAACGGTTGGTGTATTCAACAACCGCTTTATCGCCGTTGCTGCGGACATCGGCAATGATAGCCAGAACGCGCTGATGAATTTCCAGGTCGTCGGTTTCGTCAAAGGCCAGCAAATCTTTTAATTGCCGGTCGAAATCGGCTGACGAGGCATCGAGTCGGGTGATAGTTATGTCGGACATGGGCTGTAACCAAAATTGTTAAACGATGCAGGTTAGGGTAGCGCTAAGTCAACCTACAAAACTTCGTTAGTGATAATTAAGTTGTATTTTAGTCGATGGTTTTATCAGATTTACCCAAATTACAATCAGAGCATGCAGTGATTAGGTTTTCAAATGAATCTGTTCCACCTTTTGATAAAGGTTTTTTGTGGTCAATTTGTAAAGATGCACCGTCATCTTTTGATTTATTACAATATTGACAAGTAAAATTATCTCTTTGAAATATTTCAAATCTTAATTGCCTTGATATTGAAGTTCTTTGTGTGGTTTTCTTTCCTACATTGTTTTTATTTTCAAACTGCCAAAAACAAAATTCAGGGCATTCTGAGTAATGTCGATGTTCAAAAATCAGATCATTTTGTCTTTTAGATGAGTCCCATATTGTTTTGACAGAAGATATAGCTTCAGTAGGTATACAGTCCATACTATGGCCTTCTGAATCAAAAAGGCTTATTTCTGGGCACATACAACTAAAATTGTAATGGTCACGAAATGAAGGATTTTCCCCTCTTAATTGAATGCAACTTTCTATGTCAACATTAACATCGCCATCTTTTTTTAAAATAGAGAAAAACTCATTTATTGATATTCCTTTTTCTCTTTCAACTAAATCACGATAACTAAAAAATAAGATTGTCCAGTATCTACGCATACATTTGTCCAATATTGGACAGCGTTTAGGAATCTTTCCTTTTTCGCTTATTTTGTAATATTCATCTTTATTCATAATGCAAAGTTAATCATGTTCCAAAAACGTATCACAAATTTGATAAAGGTACGCAGAGCGTACCCTACTTATCTTTTCTTCGTGACCTTCGTGCCTTCGTGGTGAATGTGTTTAACTGAGCGTATGGCAGCTTAGCCTCTTTTCGCCAGAGTCTTTTCAAACTGATCCAGCAGCGACTGAATCGCCTGATGCTTCATTTTCATCGCCGCTTTGTTGACGACCAGCCTGGAGCTGATATTCATAATCAAATCCCGCGGCTCCAGGTCATTGGCCTTTAATGTATTGCCGGTATCGACCAGGTCGACGATGCAATCGGAAAGACCGACCAGCGGCGCCAGTTCCATCGATCCGTACAGTTTAATGATTTCGGCCTGTATGCCTAAGCTGGCAAAATAGCGTTGGGTTATTTTGACGTATTTGGTCGCAACCCGAACCCGTCCGGCAATCGGGGGCGCATCTTTATGTGCAGCGGTCATTAACCGGCAGCAGGCGATGTTCAAATCCAAGGGCTCATACAGACTTTCCGCACCGTGCTCCAGCAGGATGTCCTTTCCGGCGATGCCCATGTCGGCTGCACCATACTCAACAAACGTAGGCACGTCAGTAGCGCGGATGATGACTAGCTGAACGTCATCCCGGGTGGTTCGTAAAATCAGTTTGCGGCAGGTCTTGGGGTCGTCAATCGGCGTGATGCCTGCTTCTGCCAATAAGGGCAGGGCGTCCTCATAAATCCGGCCTTTCGATACGGCGATAGTTATCATAGTAAAGCCTTATCTTGGGACGCGGCGTATCGTCGCACCCAATTGAGAGAGTTTTTCTTCGATGTGATCGTAACCGCGGTCGATATGGTAAATGCGATCGACCAAGGTATCCCCTTCGGCCACCAATGCGGCTATCACAAGACTTGCCGAGGCCCTTAAATCGGTCGCCATAACCGGTGCGCCGGTCAGTTTGGTAACGCCGGTGCAGATGGCGGTATTGGACTCCAGCTTAATGTCGGCACCCATGCGTTGCAATTCCTGGACATGCATGAAGCGGTTTTCAAAAACCGTTTCAGTGATAATGCCCACACCGTCGGCGATGGCGTTCATCGCAGTAAACTGTGCCTGCATATCGGTCGGGAAAGCGGGGTATGGCGAGGTGCGAACCGAAACAGCCTTGGGCTTTTTGCCGTGCATATCCAGTTTGATCCAGTCTTCGCCGGTGGTGATGTCGGCGCCGGCTTCAACCAGTTTTGCCAACACTGCGTCCAGAATATCGGGGCGGGTGTTTTTAAGCCTGATACTTCCGCCGGTAATCGCCGCGGCAATCAGGTAGGTGCCGGTTTCGATCCGGTCGGGAAGGATGTCGTAGTGGATGGTTTCAACACCCAACTTTTCAACCCCCTCAATGACCAGTACATCGGTGCCGATGCCGGTGATTTTGGCGCCCATTTTGTTAAGGAAGTGAGCCAGGTCGGTGACTTCAGGTTCCTTCGCGGCATTTTCAATAATCGTGGTGCCTTCGGCCAGGGCGGCGGCCATCAGCAGGTTCTCGGTGCCGGTCACGGTGATCTGTTCCAGGACCAGGCGGCAGCCTTTAAGCCGGGTTGCTTTGGCGTGGATAAAACCGTTTTCGACGGTAATATCGGCGCCCATTTTTATCAGGCCGTTAATATGTATGTCGACCGGGCGCGAGCCGATAGCGCAACCGCCGGGCAATGATACATGGGCTTCGCCGAACCGGGCCACTAACGGCCCTAAGACCAGTATCGAGGCGCGCATGGTTCTGACCAGCTCGTAGGGCGCGACAAAACTGTTGATGGTGCTGGAATCGACTTCGATGTTCATTTTCTCGTCGACGGTGAGATGAACCCCCATGCGGCCGAGTAATTCCATGGTGGTGGTGATGTCATGAAGATGCGGGATGTTGCCGACGCTGACCGGCGCTTCCGAAAGCAAGGTGGCGGCCAGAATCGGTAAGGCGGCATTTTTGGCGCCGGAGATGCGCAGCTCGCCGGCGAGTTGTTTGCCGCCGGTAATAATTAGTTTGTCCATATAAATCTTAAGGCTAAGGGCTAAGGGCTAAGGGCTAAGGGAAAGTGCTCGGCTTTTTGCGCCTTTTGTCTTTCCTCTTTAGCCTTCTCTATTAATCAGTTTGAACTGCAAAATGGCTTGATTGATCAAAGCCGCTGAGTTTGGCAAGGTTGAGCAATTGCTCGGGAATATTTTTGAAGCTCAATTGCGTTCTGTTCTGCCGGGAATATTTTATCCATTCAATCATTAGCGCAAGCCCCGCACTGTCTGTATTGGCTACGCGGCTCAGGTCGACGGTGATTTCTTTGGCCGCTTTTAAGAAAGAAAATGACTTGAGGGTCTGTTTGTCGATGGTCGCAAAGGTTAAATCGCCATCAATAACAAAGTGCCCGGTACTTTCTTTAATAATATTCAGTCGGCTCACTTTTTTTCTTCCGCAGATTTAAACAGGAATTGGCCGAGCGCCTTCTCCAGAATAATGGCTGAATTGGTGACGTCAATTTTACCGCCGTCTTTTAAATACTCCTCGGAACCGCCCGCGTCCAGGTTGACGTATTGTTCGCCCAGCAAACCGGCAGTATAAACGCTGGCGGTGGTGTCGTCGGGCAGCGTGTTGTAGTGCTTGTCAATGCTCAGTTTTACAACGGATTCATAGGTTTTAGGATCGAAACTGATCGCGGTGACTTGGCCGATTTTAACGCCGGCCGCTGAAACCGGCGATTTAACCTTCAAGCCGCCGGAGTTTTCAAAACGGGCGGTCACCGTATAACTGTCTTTCGCGGTGAAAGAGCTTAAATTACTCACTTGCAAGGCAAGAAAAAATAACCCGACTATGCCGGCAGCGACAAAGAGTCCGACAAGTGTGTCTTGGGTGCTGGTGTGTTGCATGTTAATGATCTCCAAACATAAGTG